>JAJXWF010000112.1 GCA_021781735.1 Actinomycetes bacterium | reverse complement strand
GCACGACGCGCCAGGAGTTCACCCTGGAGAAGTTGCGCGCCCACTTCGGCATCGACGTCTGACGCTGGCCCTCTCGAGGACGCGGACGGCATTCGTCGTACGGCGCGCTGGATGAGCCCGCGCTCGAACCTTTCCAGCAACTCGCCCCCGAGGAACCGATCAGAGCGCCAGCCTCCAGGTCACCCCCAGAAGATCGCTGTCGGGTCCTGGCTGACCTCGATGAGCAGATCCTCGATCATCGCCGACGGTGGCACCCGGTCGTAGGCGTTAAAGCGCAGGTTGCGATCCCGCCACAGCAGCGACCACAGGCCCGTGGCCTTCGTGTACCGCAGCCGCGCGATCGGGAACCGGGTCCACTCGGGACCCATGTTGGCGCGCCACGGTGGCCGGCACTCGACGATCGTGAGGTGCCGATCCGCCACGTCCACCTCGACTCGCACCTGGTCACGCATCGCTTCGGGTACCCGTGCCCGGCACCACCGCTGGACACGGGCGACATCCAACTCCGGCAAGCCCGTCATACCGACAGTTTCCCTAATCAGTCCTGGGACAGGTAGCGCTGCAGGGCAAGTGCGCATAGCTGGGAACGAGAGGAAGCCTTGCTGGTTTCGACGAGCTGATCGATCGCATCGATGTTCCGCTTCAGCATCCGCAAGGACAAGGTGGTGAGGGGCTCTGTGCTGGCCCGCGGCGTCGTCCGGACGAAGAGCCCGCCTTCGCTTCGTCGAGGTGGGTTCGCGGCAGCAATGAGGTCGGCCAGGTGATCCCTCGCCGCGGACAGGGCGTCCATAAGGACCTCGGGCTGCGAGACGTGGTCGCGAGTCGCCCGGTCTCGTAGCTGTTCCACCAGTCTGACCGGGATGGACAGCGTCGTGCTGCGCATCACGTCAGCGTCGGAGGACGTTGGCAGCCGTGAGATCGGTGCAGGGACGTACTCCCCCACGGCGGGTGAGTCCGCAGGCGTCGGTTCGGGTGTGGGAATCCGCCGTGGCGGGGGCATGATCCGGGAGGTCCGGCCGAGGCCCTCGACGGGCTGGAGGGGCTGTCGGTCGCTCATGCTGAGGCCTCCCCCGCCTTCTCGCGCGCGTCGATCGTCCGGAGCACCTCGTCGGCCAGTGACACGAAGTCGTCGGCGAGGGCGGGGGCCGAACCCGGGAGGCGGTTGGGTTTGCGGCCGGCCTTGAGAGCGACCCAGTACGGCTCCGCGGCGTCTACTTGTTCGGCGATCTCGTGGATGAGGAGGCCCTTCTCCTCGGACTCGCAGACCGGTGCGAGCGCGTGGCGGATCACGGTGTCGAACACGGGTGCCGCTCCCCCGAGGGCCGTCGTGATGTCCTCGAGGGCGTTCTTGCGGATGACCCGGGCATTGGTCTCCACGTCGTAGAGCAACGCTCCCAAGAGCTCCAGCCGCGGGTTCGCCTGACGGGCCGTGGCCATGTCGCCGGCGAGGGCTCGCAGCCCCTCGATGCTCGTGCGACCCGGTCGGGTGGGCACGATGATCCAGCGGGTGGCGCTCAAGGCCAGGCGCAACAGCAGCGGCCTCGTCGGCGGCGTGTCGATGAAGATCAGGTCGTAGTCGTCTGCGGTCTGCGCTAGGGCGTCGGCGAACAAGTCGTTGATGTCATGACCGCGCTTCAACTTCCCGGCCAGAACGTCCTCCAGGGAGTCCAGCGCTTCACCACCGGGCACGACGTCAAGGTTGGGCCGAACCCCGCGCAACAGCGGCGTCAGCGGCCGTCCGTGCATGAGGACGTCGACCAGGTGCTGTCCCCCATCGGACTCCCCCCGCCACCGGTAGCCGAGGATGTGACCGGTGTTGCCCTGAGGATCGAAGTCCACCAACAACACCCGCCAGCCGGCGGCGGCGGAGAGTCCGGCCAGGTTGCACGCGGTGGTGCTCTTGCCGACGCCGCCCTTGCCGTTGGCCACGGTGACCACGCGGTTCAACGCGTCCAGATTCGCCATAGTGGACATCCTGCCGCACGCGTTACCACCAGCGGTGGTGACACGCCGTGACGCTGGCGCTACCGCTGGTGGTAACGCGGCAGGTAACGCGCGACATGCCGCGAGCGTTAGCGCGTCCATTAGCTGAGCAAGTGTTCTACGCGTCAAGATGCAAAGTAACGCGTCCACTATGGCGAGAGATAGGTGGCGCACTAATGGATGCGGTAGTGCAGTCGGTAGTGTTGCTAAGTCCGACCCCCATGCCACACGCCAGGTGAGGTGGTTTTCAGGGGTTTGCCGCGTTGGGGACTCAACTTGCGCTCTGCGTCGGCCCGTTCGGTGGGGGAGTGCTCTCGTCACCATGACGTGGATGCAGACGGGCGAACCCAGCCGGTCACCCGGGCAGGATGTCTATGGGCGACCCCACGAGACTCAGGTGAGCGGGTGGTAGGCGTCGAGCACGCGCTGGCTCAGAGTGCGGAACGCTGTTTGCACTTGGGCGGCGGGCTCCGCATCGGCCAAAGCGTCCACGGCCAGATCGATGAGGGGTGAGCCGCGAAGGCCCACTTGGTGTTCCAGGAACCCCAGTGCCTGCTCGATGGTAGGCCGAGCCACCTCATGGGCGGTGAGCTCTCGCAGGCGGACGCCAATGGTTGTGGCGTCGGCGTAGCGGAGGAGGCGCAGGAGATCGTCGGCGTCCTTGCCGAGCACCCGGTCGGTTCGTGGGCCGGTCATCCGCTCGGCCAGTTTCGTCAGTTTGGCCACGACCAGGGCGGCGGGGCCGGCCACCCGTAGTGTCACGTGCCGTTGGTCGTTCGGGTCGAGTGCGGTGATCCGACGAGGTTCGGCGTCGAACAGCGCCACTTCGAGGCCGAAGGTCCGTCGGGCCGTCGGTCGACTTTGACCGAGCAGCGGGGCAGTGCGGCGGGTAGAGGGGGGGAGAGCGCCTTCGGGGACCATGAGATCGATCGCTATGGCGTCGTGGTTGTAGAACGTGCCGGGGCTTTCGTGGCGGGTGTAGCCGGCGGTGACAAGAATGTCCCCGATGTCTGGCCGCTCACTGAGCAGGTCGGGATCGATCACGAGGTCGCTGTCGGTGGTGTAGCTGATCCGCTGCGCCACCGACGCCGGCGCGTGCAGGTAGACGGCCTGCGCGCCGACCAGAATCAGGGCGTCCAGCTGGTCGACCAACAGGTCCAGTGCGTCCAGCAGTGCCTTCCGGGCGGCGACGTACTCTGGCGCCTCCCATTGTTCAGTCATGCGCCTACTCCTGTCCGGACATCTGGTTGCTGATGAGGGCTTCCGCGAGAGCCTCGCCGACCGCTGCTTGGCGTCCCTGCCGTGACAGGAGATCACCGACCGTGCGCCATGGTGTGACGGTCCTGGTGCCGTCGTCCTGCTGCCAAGTGTGTTCACGGGTGAGGAAGGAGGCATGGGCCACCAAGATCGTGGCGTCTCGTCCAGCGGGGGCGAGGTCGGCGACGCGCTCAACGGCCTCGACGTCGGTCGTGTACAACCACAGATCCGTGTCTGGCACCAGCGGTGCGGTGTGGCGTCCGGCCAGCCAGGCCTGAGCTGCTTGCACCCCGGTAACCGCGTAGTCCAGGTCCGATTCGCGCAGGCGTTGGGCCGCCCGGTGCGGTCCCAGGATGGAGAAGTAGCGGCGGGTGGTGAACGAGTCCGTGAAGCTGTAGTCCTCGGCCCAGCGCCTGGCCAGTGCCAGGCGATCGGTCACGATGATCGGACCGCCGCCGGTGGGTTCGAGCCAGTTCTCTTCGCGTAGCAGCGTGATCACCCGGCTGACCGTCGAGACCGGCAGGGCGTGGGCGCGGGCGAAGTCCCGAATCGTGGTGGCGCGGCCCCCGTTGGCCAGCAGGGCGACCATGACCTCCGAGGCGGCCGGGCCCTTGAGCGACCGCAGCCGAGTCGGCGCCTGTGCTGGGCTCGGATTGGGATCCTTCGTCGCACCGGCGCGGCGAACCATGATCAGCGGGTCCCGCACAGCCAGCAGCATGTTGCCGGTGGCGTCCCAGTAGGACCAGCCCGCACGCTCCAGCTCGTCGCGAACACGACGCGACAGGAACGGCGCAACCAGCACGCGCGCATCTCCTATGACGTGGTCTCGGGGGGGCTCGGCGGGTGCGGATGTTGGCGTCCGCACCGCGACCCGGAGATCGAGCACCACCGACCCTCGGCCCAGGTCCCAGGAGATGCGGGCGTCCGGACCAGGTTCGTGTGGGACGAGCTCGAGATGGCTGCGGAGTGCTCCGGCTGGTGGGATCTCACGCAACGCGGTCATGAAGCGATCCACCAGATCACTTGTTCCGTGAACGGTGCCGTTCCGCATAACATGGAACATACCAGTTTATGGAACAGCTCTGATGTGGAACGCAGGTCGGCGATTCGGGAACCCCCATGGGGCTGGCCCGCCTTCCGTGCGCGAGTGGCCTTTCGGCGGCTATAGACCCAGGACGGTCGCCGCGTTGTCGGTCCAGGCGGATTCGATGCGGGTGTAGGTGCCGATGGTGGCCAGCGAGCGGTGTCGCGTCTGGTGCGCGATGGCCCGGTCGGAGGCTCCGCGCAGGTGGGCGTAGGTGACGAATCCGGCGCGCAAGCTGTGGCCGGAGTATCCGGTGGAGTCGATGCCGGCGCGGGTGACGGCGGCCTGGACAAGGGTGGTGATGCTGGCGGGGGAGAGGGATCGATCGGTGGCCCGGTTGCCCTTGGACACCGGCCTCAGCAGTGGCCCGGTGGTGTGTCCGGCGAGGGTGAGCCAGTGATCGATCGCGGTGACCGGGCAGTGTCGTGGGTCGCCGGCGCGGGGGAGGATGACCAGTTCGTCGTGCTCACCACGCTGGTTGGTCTTCGAGCGGGGGAGTGCCAGCAGGTAGCCGTTGGGGTGCGGTCGGACCTGGTCGACGGTGAGGGCCGTCAGTTCGGATCTGCGCAGGGCGGCGACGAAGCCGACCAGCAGCAGGCAGCGGTCCCGGGCTCCGGCCAGGCTGGGGTCGGGCGGCCGCCGGCGGTCGGCCCACATTCGCTGAGTTGGACAAGCGTCCAACACGTGCCACAGCTCCGGGGGCATCAGCGGGGTGGCCTGGTCCGGGGGAGCGCCGTGCAGCCGGCGGATGCCTTCCCACACGGCGACCACGCGCGCGTTGGTGGTGGGGTCGGGCAGGTCGCGCAGCTGATGGGCGAATTTGAGTGCCGAGAGCCGGCGGGACATGGTGCCGACCTTCGCGCCGTGCCCGGCGAGGGTCGTGAGGTAGCTGGTGATCGCCTCGGGTGCGGCGGGTAGGGGAGTGTGGTCCTCGAGGGCGCACCAGGTCGACCACTCCTTCCAGTCGGACCGGTAGCCGCGCAGCGTATTCGCGGCCCGGGCGGCGCTCACGTAGCGAGCCTCGTCGTCGGACAGGGACTCGGCGGGGGAGAGTGCGTCGAGCGCGATCAATGGGTCGGACGCCGTCGCGGTCCGGGCGATGGCGCCTTGGGACCGGTCAGGCATGGACGTGGAAGTGCGGCGCGCCGGGGGCGGCAAACGGGGTGTGACCGTGTTCGGCGCAGTATTCGGAGATCGTCACCGTCTGGTCGTAGGGGGATCCTTGGTTGCAGTACACGCAGAGGGCCGCAGGGTCGGGGTCGGCGTACTCGGTCCAGATCCGCTGAAAGCGGTCGGTGCCGGCCACGGCCAGGGCCAGGGCCCGGACCAGGGCGGGCAGCAACTCGACGGCCTCCCCCCGGGTCAGCTTCACCACCGGACCGCTGGTGGGCCTGTGGGTTGACGGCGCCTGGGCGTCGGCGGTGTTGGCGGCCACGGTGACCCGATCCACCAGCGTCCCGAGCCGCTCGCCGGCGAACACTGACGAGACCGCTGCGGTGTCGGCCTCCAGCCGCGTGATCACCAGGTACCCATGGCCAGGATCATCGACCGCGATCTCGGCCCACTCCTGATCGGCCGGGCCAGCGTAGAAGAGCATGCTCATGGATACGCAGCCTACCTGCTATTACCTGCGATTCCGTGCATTATCGCCGGTAATAGTCGGGGATGGCGGTGTTGCGATCCTCGTCCCTCCCGGAGGGGGGACGCTGCGAGCGCGGCACCCCGCGAACCGCTCCGCAGTTGCAGTTGCGATCCTCGTCCCTCCCGGAGGGGGGACGCTGCGTGACTGACTTGAGGCGTCACGCGAGGCTTAATCTTTGCGATCCTCGTCCCTCCCGGAGGGGGGACGCTGCATTCCGCAGCACCGCCGACGCGATGCCGCCACTGCTGTTGCGATCCTCGTCCCTCCCGGAGGGGGGACGCTGCGGTAGATGGTTGGGTGTTACTGGTGCCGGTCCCAGTTGCGATCCTCGTCCCTCCCGGAGGGGGGACGCTGCGCGCCTCGATCCACTCCCGCACCACATCGACGGAGTTGCGATCCTCGTCCCTCCCTTGACAGGGGGTGTCAACGCCGGGCGAACCTTGACCCCCTATTGCCGGTTGAACTTTGACCCCCCTGGGTCTGTTTTCGATGGTTACTTGGTGGTCTTGGGTGTTGCGGGTGGCGGTCCGTTGCGGTGGGCGCGGGTGCGGTAGGAGTCGCCGTCCAGGGGTATGACGTGGGCGTGGTGGACGAGTCGGTCGATGGTCGCGGCGGCCACGACGTCGTCGCCGAGGGTCTCGCCCCAGGAGGAGAACGCGAGGTTGGAGGTCACGATCACGGACCCGGTTTCGTAGCGGGAGGCGATGAGTTGGAAGAACAGGGCTGCCGCTGCGGCGTCGAAGGGGAGGTAGCCGACCTCGTCGATCACGATCAGCCGGTAGCGGTTCAGGCGGCGCAGTTCGAGTTGGAGGCGGCCGTGGTCGTGGGCGTCGGTGAGGCGGCTGATCCAGCCGGTCGCGGAGTTGAACGCGACGGGGTAGGCGGCCTCGGCTGCTTTGATGGCCAGCGCGATCGCGAGGATGCTTCTATGTGTCGTCAAGCGGTCATGGGGAGTTCTCGGGATACGGCGCTGGCGTTGGTGTTCATGAGTCTGTAGACCTCCCGGGCGATGGCTCGTTTGAGGCAGCGTTTGATGTCGCGGGGGCTCTTGCCTTCCTGGGTGCGGCGTTGGGCGTAGGCCTGCGTGGCTGGGTGGACGCGCAGTCGGGTCAGGGCGACGGTGTGCAGGGCGCGGTTGAGTTGCCGGTCTCCGGAGCGGTTCAGCCGGTGGCGGGTGACTTGGCCGCTGCTGGCTGGGATCGGCGCGGCGCCGGCGAGTGAGGCGAATGCGGCCTCGGACCGGATCCGTCCGAGGTGGGACCAGGAGATGAGGAACTGGGCGGCGGTGATGGTGCCGATGCCGGGTTGAGCGAGCAGGATGGGGCAGATCGCGACGACGAGGCGTTCGAGTTCGCTTTCGTATTCCGCTGCTTCCGCCTCCAGGGCGAGGGCGCGGCGGGCGGTGCCGCGGATGGCCTGCACGGTGGCTCGGTGTTCGATCGACTGGGTAGGTAGTGTGCGCAATCGTGCGCACCGGTTCAGCTGCTCGTCCGTGGTTCCTCGGCGCAGTTGCTCGCGCAAGGCGTTGGGGGCGTTCACGATGAGGGCCTTGAGTTGTCCGATGGCTTTGGTGCGACCCACGACCGCGCCCTGGCGAGCCGCGATCAGTACTCGCATGGCTTCCCGGTCGCCACGGGCGCGGGGTGCGGCGAGGTGCGGGCGGCTGAGCGCTTCCCGTGCGGCGCGCACCGCGTCGAGGTCGTCGGACTTGGCCCCGTCACGGCGTGCCGGGCGGGCTGGGCGGTCGATCTCCACGACCCACTCGCCCGCTTGCAGTAGTGACGTGGTCAGGCCGGCCCCATAGCTGCCGGTTCCTTCGATCGCCCACACCCGAGTGCCGTTGGCACGCTGGTCAGCAAAGTTCTTGAGTTTGCGGTATCCGAATGCGTCGGTGACGACGGTCACCTGGTCGATCACCCCGCCAGTCGTGGCGTTCACGACGGCGGCGGTGTGGGAGTCGCGATGGGTGTCGACGCCGATGACGAATTCGACGGTTCCTGACAGCATGGGTTTCACGGTTGCGTCCTTCCCAGTGCGGGATCGAGTGTCAACTGAGTCGGCACCGACCTGGGTGAGGTCACCGCGTGGCAGGACTGTGATGAGACACAACCCGTCAGGTTGGTCAGGCTTCTGATCAGGCCAAAGTGGTGGGCCAGGCCGGTGCCGGCGATCCCGGCGACATATCCAACGCGAAGACACCACCCGGAGCGGGTCAATGAGTCTTTCGAGTCAGCCGCGATCACCAGCACCGACACTGGCATCCCGGCGCCGGGAAGGCCCGAAGGCCCCACCGCAAGTCTCACAGTGTGTCTTGCCGATCCCGGGCGGGCCGAGCAGGACGACGTTTTCCTTGCGGGTCACGAACGTGGTCGTGGCCAGGTGCGCGATGAGGTCGCGGGGCGCGCTGGGCAGGTGGGTGAAGGTGAAGTCCTCGAGGGTCTTGATCTGTGGGAACCGGGCCGCGCTCAGGCGCATCTTGGTGCCGTTCGCGACCCGGGAGGCGACCTGGCGGCCCAACACCGCTGCGAGGTATTCCTCGTGCGACCAGCCTTCCGTGCGAGCCTGATCACCCAGCGCGGTGAACGTCGCGGCGATCACCGGGGCCTTCAGCTCGCGGGCCAGGAAGATGACCTCACCGGCCACGTCCTTGCCCGCCAGTGCGCTCATCGGGGTGGTCATCGCACGACCTGCAGGGTCGGCGCCGTCGGCGGGAAGGGTGGTGCGGCCAGGTTGAAGACCTCGTCGTAGTGCGACAGGGCCCGCTGACCGACCGCAGTCCCGGGGGCGGGGACCGGTCCGCGGGTCGCGGCGGTGCGCGCTTGGAAGGCGGTGCGCAGCTCGGCGGCCATCGTGACGTGGGCGGGGTCGGTGATCGTCTGATGCGTCGACCAGGACCGCAGATGCGCGCCAACCTGGGTCCCGGCGCAGGTCACGACCACCTCACCCAAGCCCGTGTGGATGTCGACGAACCGGCCGATCATCGTCGGGTCGACCGAGTAGTCGTTGCCGGCGACCCGCACGTAGTAGTCCCGCGCCAACCTCACCCGGCTCGACGTTCCCACGGTGGGCGCGACCGGAGGCAGGGCGCCCATCGCCTCGACGTCCTCGACGACCAGCGCCCCGGGATGCTGCCCGGTGCGACGCAGCATCCGGGCGTTCGCCCGCGGCAACCAATCGGCCAGCTGGGCGTTGTAGTCGCCCGGACCCGTGAACGTGCGCCCCGGCATGAACGACGTCTCGAAGAACCCGTTCGCCCGCTCGATCACACCCTTGGTCTCCGGGTCACGCGCAGCGGCCTGGTAGATCCTGGTCCCCAGCGTGCCCGCGAACGACCTCGCCGACACCGTCAACCGGCGATGCTGACCGATACCGGACTCGTTGTCCCAGACCAGCATCTTCGGGACCCCACCCAACCCGGCCAACAGCTGCCACATCCCCGCGACCAGGTCCCCAGCCTGCCGCGAGGGCAACAGCAACGCCATCATGAACCCCGAATACGCGGCCACCATCGTCAGCACCGGCGGGTCCGCGAACACCCTCGGGGCCACCGGGACAACCCTGCCCGGGAACCACAGATCACACTGCACGATCTCCCCAGCCGCATACCTGGTCCGGTCGGCCGGGTCGGGCGGGCTGAACAACGGCCGCAACAACGCGACCCTGGCCCGCAACACCGACGACGAATGCTGCCACCCAATCTTCTCCGCGATCACCGTGGCCGGCATCTCCGGGAACTCCGCCAGCAACCGCCGGATCGCCGGCTCGAACTCATCGACCCGCGAACCCTGCGGCGCCCTGGAGTACCTCGGCGGGACATCCGCGGCCAACGCCGACCGGACCGTGTTCCTCGCCAACCCCAACCGCCGCGCGATCGCCTTGACACCCATCTGCTCCGACCGGTTCAACCGACGGATCTCTGCCCAATCATCCACGTTGATCACTCCCTCACTCTGGCCGAGGGGGGTCAACATTCACTCGGCGCCACGGGGTCAGTGTTCACTCGGCATCGACAGGGGGGACGCTGCAGCACCTGCACCTGTGTGCCGGTGACGGTGCCGGAGTTGCGATCCTCGTCCCTCCCGGAGGGGGGACGCTGCCTGTCAATGGCCAGGTCTTGGTCCCCGCTGGTGGCCAAGTGGAAGTCCCCGCTTCTTCGCTCGGGTTTGGTTAGTTCCTGATGGTGGTTCCTCCGTTCGTTTTGGCTTGTCGCATGCGGTAGCTGTCGCCGTCGGTGATGGTGACGTGGCAGTGGTGGAGGAGCCGGTCGAGCATGCTGACGGCGGTGGTGTGTTCGGGCATGAACCGGCCCCAGGCTTCGAAGGGCCAGTGCGAGGCGATGCCCAAGGATCGGCGTTCG
>JAJXWF010000111.1 GCA_021781735.1 Actinomycetes bacterium | reverse complement strand
GCACGGTGCGACCCCGGTTGAGCAGGCTGGCGCACAGTAGGGCCACGGCCGCGTTCTTGCTCGAACGCACCTCGATGCTTCCCGACAGCTTCGTCTCACCCTGGATCCGGAAGTTGATCGGCCCAGTGGCGGGGGAGGTGATGAGGGGACTGTCGAGCGCATCGGCGATCCGGTTGATCATCTCGAGGCTGAGATTCTGGTTGCCGGCCTCGATCCGGTGCACGGCGCTCTGACTGGTGTTCAGCTCGGCGGCCAACTGCTGCTGGGTGAGCCCGCGCTGCTTGCGCGCGTCTCGGATCAGGCGGCCGATGCTTGCGGGAGTGGTCTCTGGCACCTTCCGAGGCTAACTCACATCTGAGATAACGCAACTCGTGGGGCGTCCTCTGGGGTGTGGGGGATCCTCTAGAGTGGGGCCCATGACCGCACATTTCGACGTCGTAGTCCTGGGCGCTGGGCCCGGCGGATACGTGGCCGCGATCCGGGCCGCGCAGTTGGGCAAGAGGGTCGCCATCATTGAGAAGGAGTACTGGGGGGGTGTCTGCCTCAACATCGGCTGCATCCCCACCAAGTCACTGCTGCGCAATGCCGAGATCGTCCACCTCGTCACCAAGGAGAAGGATCTCTTCGGCCTCTCCGGTGAGATGACCGCAGACTACGGCAAGGCGTACACCCGTTCCCGCCAGGTCAGCGACCGGATGGTCAAGGGCGTCCATTTCCTGATGAAGAAGAACAAGATCCAGGAGATCTCGGGCTGGGGCACCTTCGTCGACGCGAAGACCATCCGGGTCGCCAAGGACGACGGCAGCGACGAGACCGTCACCTTCGAGAACTGCATCATCGCTGCCGGTGCGACGACCAAGCTGCTCCCCGGCACCAGCACCAGCGCCAACGTGGTCACCTACAAGGAGCAGATCCTCGCCGACTCGCTGCCACGCTCGATCATCATCGGCGGATCGGGGGCCATCGGCACCGAGTTCGCCTATGTGCTGAACTCCTACGGGGTCGAGGTGACGATCGTCGAGTTCCTCGACCGGATGGTTCCCACCGAGGACGCCGACATCTCGGCCGAGATCACCCGGCAGTACAAGAAGCTCGGCATCACGGTGATGACCTCCACCGCCGTGCGGGCGGTCGAGGACACCGGCAGCGGCGTCCGGGTCACCGTCGAGCCGGCCAAGGGCGGCGAGCAGAAGGTCCTCGAGGCCGACCGGATGCTGCAGGCCATGGGCTTCGCGCCCCGACTGCAGGGCTACGGACTGGAGAACACCGGCGTCCAGACCACCGAGCGCGGGGCCATCGCCATCGACGACTTCATGCGCACCAATGTCGCGGGCATCTACGCGATCGGCGACGTCACCGGCAAGATGATGCTTGCGCACACGGCCGAGGCCCAAGGGGTCGTGGCCGCCGAGACCATCGCGGGTGCCGAGACGTTCCCCCTCGACTACGACTTCATCCCCCGGGCCACCTATTGTCAGCCGCAGATCGCCTCGTTCGGCTACTCCGAGCAGCAGGCGAAGGACAAGGGCTACGACGTCAAGACCGCGAAGTTCCCCTTCTCGGCCAACGGCAAGGCGTGGGGACTCGGCGATGGGGTCGGGTTCGTCAAGATCATCGCCGACGCCGCGCACCACGAGATCCTGGGTGCGGCGATGATCGGCCCCGACGTCACCGAATTGTTGCCCGAGCTTGTGCTCGCCAAGCAGTGGGACCTGACCGCCGACGAGATCGGACGCGCCGTGCACGCGCACCCGACCCTCTCGGAGGCGATCAAGGAGGCCGCCGAGGGCATCGCCGGTCACATGATCAACCTCTGATCGCTGGAGGCCGTCTCGTGTGTGGGGCGGGACGCCACGTGAGGTGGCGTCCCGCCCCATGCGCTCCAGGAGAGGAAGAACCCATGGTCGTGGCGGGAATCGTCGTCTCGAAGGGCCGGGTCCTCGTGGCCCGGCGCAGCTACCCGCCCGAGATCGCCGGCTCCTGGGAGTTCCCCGGAGGCAAGGTCGAGCCGGGGGAGTCGGCCGACAGCGCCCTCGCCCGGGAACTGCATGAGGAACTCGGAATCACCGTTCAGGTCGACGCCGAGTTCGAGAGCACATCCGGTCCGTGGCCCCTCGATGCTGAGCGGGTGTTGCACGCCTTCTTCGCCACCATCGTGGCCGGCGATCCGGCGCCGGGGCACAGCCACGACGAGATCCGGTGGGTCGAGCCCGGGTCGCTGACGACGCTCGACCTCCTGCCGGTCGACCGGGCGATCGCCGCGGCCCTGGCCACCGGGTAGCGCGGCGGTCCCAGCGTCCCATGACCCCCCCGGGCGTAGCCTGAGGCTAGTTCCCCGCCGCAGTGACGCGGGGCACATCCGGAGGTGGGACACCGATGTCAGCCGAACAGACGACACGCATGAGCAGTGGCCGGGGATTCATCGCTGCGCTCGACCAGAGCGGGGGGAGCACCCCCAAGGCACTGCGGCTCTACGGCATTCCCGACGACCAGTACTCCACCGAGGCCGAGATGTTCGACCTCGTGCATGCGATGCGGACGAGGATCATCACCAACCCGGCCTTCACCTCCGACAAGATTCTCGGCACGATCCTGTTCGAACAGACGGTCGACCGTGAGATCGCCGGCCGTCCGAGCGCCGAATACGTGTGGCAGGAGCGCGGGATCCTGCCGATCCTCAAGGTCGACAAGGGCCTCGAGCCCCCCGAGACCGGGGTGCAGTTGATGAAGCCGATCCCCGACCTCGACGCGACCCTGCGGCACGCGCTCGACAAGGGAGTCTTCGGAACCAAGATGCGCTCGGTGATCCGGGAGGACAACGAGGCGGGCATCGACGCGATCGTCGCCCAGCAGTTCGACATCGCCGGCCGGATCGCGGCAGCCGGGCTCGTGCCGATCATCGAACCGGAGGTCGACATCCACTGCCCGGGAAAGCCGGACGCCGAGGAGATGATGCTCCGCGCGATCACCCAGCACCTCGGCCTGTGGCCGGCCGACCGACCGCTGATGTTCAAGCTGACCATCCCGAGCGTCGACGACTTCTTCGCCGAACTCATCGCCCACCCCAAGGTGGTCCGGGTCGTGGCCCTGTCGGGTGGTTACTCGCGCGATGAGGCGTGCGAGCGTCTGGCACGCAACCACGGACTGATCGCCAGCTTCAGCCGTGCTCTCACCGAGGGTCTGTCGGTGCACCAGACCGATGACGAGTTCACCGCGGCCCTCGCCGCCTCCATCGACCAGATCTACCAGGCGTCGATGACCTGATCCCGATCGTCGGGACGACGGGCGACGCGCTGCCCCTGGGCGGCGCGTCGCTGACCCACCGTCATCGGTGGAGACGCGGAGCCCCAGGGGCTCCCCCTCTCGACTCCGGTGTGGCTTTTCTCTGCACCCGCCCCTGTCCAAGCGTCGCCGGGTGAGCGCGTCCAGGCATGGAAAGCGCTTACTCTAGCAGCCACCCGTCGGCCCCGCAATGGGATCTCAGGCGAGAAAAGCCCTAGTTGTGACGCACGTCAGCATGTGCTGACATATGCACATGTGATGACTCACATTGGTGTGGGGATGGCTCCACCCGGCGTGGCTGCGCCACGGTCAACGGCGTCGATCGTCCTCGCATCAGCAGACCCACGGCCTGCCCATTCCTGGAACACCGCCTGATCCTCCTGCGCCGCGGCTACGCCCCGTCGGCCGATCTCGGCGCATGCGCCCATCGGCAGTTGCAGACGGCGGCCGAGGCGTTCACCTACCAGTGGATCGTTGACCGGCAGCCGGAACTACTCGACGCCACCATGGACGCCCTCGCCTCGTTGCGGGGTCAGCAGGGGGCCGACGGGCTGTTCACGACGGGGGATAATCTGGCCTCGCCTCCCGACACCTCGTTCAGCATCAACGGGCTGTGCCGCCTGCTGCGGGTTCTCGAGGACCGCCCGGACGCCGACATGGCGCCGGTCCGTGACGCGGCCTCGGAGATCGTCCGCAACGCCACGAGGGCGTTGATCAGCGGCGGGGTCCACACGCCCAACCACCGGTGGGAGATCAGCTGCGCCCTGGTGCAAGTGTGGCATCTGTTCGGGGATCCGGCCTGCCTCGACCGCGCCCACGAGTGGCTCGCCGAGGGGATCGACCTGCAGCCCGACGGCCTGTTCAGCGAGCGCAGCCCCAACTACGCCGTGCACGTCACCGGGCCCTGCCTGCTCGACATGTCGTTCCTGCTCGAGCGGCCCGACCTCGCCGAGGCGGTGCACACGCACCTGCATGCGATCGTCCCGCTGGTCGACGAGCGTGACGAGGTGGACACGACCGCGTCACGACGCCAGGACCAACGGACCGCGTTCCCCCTGGCCCACTACGCGCTGCTCTATCGGCGTCTCGCGGTCGCGCGCGGCTGCGACACCTGCGCGGCGATGGCCAACCGGGCCGAGCGTGGCGTCGTCATCCCCGACGTGGACGCCGTCGCCCAGTGCCTGCTCGACCCGCGGCTCGACGACGATCTCGCACCCGCCCATTCCGTTCCGGCGACCCCACCCGGCTGGCAACTGCTGGCCACGTCCCGACTCGCCGTCTGGCGACGCGATGCGCACCGACTGGTGGCCCACGCGGCGTCCGATGTCGGCGAGCTGGGCCGGCTCAGTTCCGGCATCGGCGCCGACCCGACCTTCCTCACGGTGGATGCCCCGGGGCTGCGGCTCGGCCTGCGACTCAGCCGTGACTTCTTCAACCTCGGCCCGTTCCGTGCCGAGCGGCTCCGGGTCGAACGGGGCGATGTCATCCTCGACGAACAAGTCGAGGCGTACTACTACCAACCGCTCCCGCCGCGGTTCCGACGCCCCGATGGTGACTACGAGCTCGAGTTCGAGGGTCGCTTCGCCGCACAGATGGCCTTCTCCCACCGGGAGAGGACCTCCGTCCCACTCGGCACCACAGTGCGGATCACGCCCGCGGCGGCCGGGGTGCAGCTGAGGATCGATTCGGAGGGCGCCTCCGCGCCGCACGTGCTCGAGATCGCTCTCCGGGGTCGACCGGCGCCGGGTGCCACCAGCGGTGCGATCGAGCTGCTCGACGAGCGCACCTCGGTCGCGCGGGGTGACGGCGAGCTGGCCGACGGCCGGTTGCACGTGCACCTCGACGGGCAGTTCGACACGACCGGGCCGGTGCCCGAATACAACCCGGGGGAGACCTACCGCTTCCTCGGCGGAACCGACGCGGTGCGCGACGCCCGAGTGCTGCTCGCGTTCCGCGGCCCGGGAACCTGCCGAATCAGCCTCACCGCGCGCGGGCCGGCCTAGTGCCGGCCGGCCAGGAGGAACGCCAGATCAACGGGCCCATCTGCGGGGTCGCAGCAGGTCCCGCGGCGGGTGCGACAGGTGTCGCTGCAGGGTCAGCACCACCACGGCCGCGATGAGCATGCCCGCGATGTCGGTGCCCAGCTGCACCAGCGATCCGGCGGCCTGGGTGCCCGAGCCGAGCGCCAGGGCGATTGCCAGGATCCCGGCCGCAGGCACCGTCGTGATCGCGATGAACACGCCCACCAGCGTCGTCGCACTGGGCGCCGACAGCGCGAACGAGCCCGCGGCTCCGGCCGGCAGCGCCACGACGAGCGACCACAGGGTCGGTTGCCAGATGAAGTCGGTCAGTGGCCGGTTCCGGGTGACCTCCTCGGTCGGGAGCGCACCCACGGCGTGGGCGACCAGCGCGAGCACGGCCACGAGGGCGACCGCGCCGGCGAATCCGACGAGAAGCGGGCGCAATCCGCCGAGGGCGAGCCGCCGGCGTCCGAACGTGAAACCGGTCGCAATCGCGGCGACGGGCAGGAAATCGGGGCTCACCACCATCGCACCGACGACGAGGATCGGCGAGTCTGGTGGCCAGGACCAGGAACGTGAGGTAACGCCACGAGAAGCCGGCGCCGCCGCGGACCTGTTCGAGCACCATGCCCCAGATCACCGCGTCGTCGAAATCCCCGTGGGCCCGATCATCGAGACCCTGGGCGGCTTCGAACGGTGCCGCGTCGACCTCGATCAGCACGATGGCCCCGCGCGCCGCGAGGTGGACCGACTCGAGCTCGTCGATGATCTGAGAGGCCGATTCCCGCGGAGTGTCGAATTCGACCGGGTCACCGATGGGGCCGATGACCGCGCCGTACTGGACGACGACGTTCGTCGAGTACTCGTGGTCGCGCAGGCGCGGCAACAGTTCGCCGGTGAGGTCCGCGGGGATCGTCAGGCGATGCACGAGCGTGTCGCCATTGTCGCTACAGGTTGCGCCGATCCCGTGCAGAAGGGCTGACCGGGACCGGTGGCCGGTCCCGGTCAGTGGGTGTCCCAGGGTCGTTGCGATCGGCCATGATTGAGTGACCGATAAGCAACATTATGTCAATCCAGCGGGAACTCAGCTCTCCGCGAGGTGGATCTGCACCTGCTGGATCGTCTGGGTGCCGGTGACGTGCACCTGCTGCCAGCCGCCGTGCCCGAGCGGGGTGCTGATCGAGATAGAGATGGTGTCGGAGTACTGACCGGCGCCCCGGTCGACCAGTGTCATCTTCACCTGCACCTCGGTGCCGACGGCGAGACCCGAGGAGCCCGATGCGACCACCGTGGAGATGCCGTTCACCTGGGCCTTGAGCGGGGTGGTCATCGACGCCAGCACGCCCATGTGCTCGGTGCCGCCTCCTTGTCCGTCCCCGGTCACGAGGGCCACACGATGCACCTGGAATCCCCTCATCTCCATGCCTCCGACGGCTGGGATGCGCAGCACGAGCGAGCCCCAGCACGCGATGGTGGTGTCCTGGGGTCGGCAGGACGGGTCGGCCACCGTGCTGACCTCGCTGTGCGCGGTCATCGTGATCCTCAGATCACTCGGCCGGTTCGGGCCCCCGGGGTTCTGGGCGGTGACGATCAGCCCCGGCGTCGTCGCCCCCCCGGTGCCACCCCCCTCCCCCTCGTCCGCAGCCCACGCCGGCAACCGGCCGGCGCTGAAGATGGCCAACACGCTGATCACGATGGTTACGACGGCCTGTGCGGCCAGTCGGGTGATTCGACGGGATGACATCGCGCCCCTCCCTATGTCGTTCGAGAGAGTTGGGGGCACTCAACTTGGATCCGGTGGTGCGGCGGGTGATGCTGGGTGTTCGCGACCAGCCGCTGCTCCCCCATCGGCGGGGTGAGTCACGCCTCTTCTCGATGAAATGTCGCGTGCGATACCTCGGCACCTTGCGATCAGTCTATGGGCGGCAGGGGTCGCGCCCGGGGGCGAACGGCCGCACCATCGGGTCTCCCGGAGCCCGGCCCCCGGCTCGCACGGTCCCCCGACGGCGGCCGCCACGCTGATTTGGACGCTCGATTCTGAGGATCCTTTCATGAGCGTTAAGGTTGGCTCGTGCAGTCCGGCAGCCCCCAGCGAACGCCTGAACCTCGGCGCGCGGCTGTCACTGGTGACGAGCCCACCGCGGCCCTCCGCGGGCCTCGCAGGGCGGGCTCCCAGCGGGCCGCCGAGGCCCCCGGCACGACCTCCGGCGACGAGCGTCCGATGGGTTCGGCCAGACGAGCGGCGCCGGGCCCACGACGGGGAGCCCTCGAGGCTCAGGCATCCGAGTCGGCGGCTCTCGAGGAGATCACCCCATTCCGCGGCCGCAGGGCCACCGCGGTGCCACCGGCACGGGCCGCGACCACCTCCGATGGGGCGTCGGAGGCGTCCACCCCGCGCCGGGCGGCATCCGGTCCGGCCATCCCCGTCGAAGAGATCCTTCGCACTGCCGCCGCAGGCGCGCCGGAGCCCCACGCGACCCCGGGACGCGCCTCACAGTCGGTGTCGCCCCTTCCCCGGCACGCGGCTGCGGTCGACCCCGCTCCCGCACCCGAATCGGACGCGGCGAGCGCACCTCGCCGGGGCCTGGAGCCGTCCGTCCTGCCGGGGGCAGAGCTCGACCGATTCCGAGCCGACGAGCGGCCTCGTCTCCCCGTCCAGCCCCGCGGCCTCGCCCGCCCCGAAGCGCCCCGGGTCAAGCTCGCCTACCAGTTCGGCGTGCCGGTCGTCGGCGTGGCGATGCTGCTGGCCGTCCAGGCATTCACCCCCGCGCCCACCTCGGTGTCGGGCGCCACGGTGCCGTCGGACGCAGTCACCGCCTCCCCCGCGGCTCCGGCCATCGGGGCCGCGACCGTGAACGGGATCGCGGGCCTCAACGCCGATGGCAGCCTGTCCGTGAACGCCCCGCGAAGCCAGGTCAGCGCCAGTATCACCAGCCGCAGCGGGGGGCGGGCGACGCTGGCCCCTCTGGCCGGGCCCGAACAACTCGGCCGGGGCGCCTGCCCGGTCGGAGGGACCAAGCAGGCCGACTGCAACACGGCGATCGCGTTCATGGTGGCGCAGATGACGTCTCAGACCCGTGCCTGGCACAACCAGTGCCTCGCTCTCGTCGGCACCGCCTACGGAGGCATCTTCCGCTACGTCCCGCGGGCGATCGACGCCGCGATGTTGGTCAAGGCCGGCGGCGGGATGCACACGACCAACGACTTCCGGGCCATTCCGCGCGGCTCCCTGCTGTGGTTCGCCAGCGCCCCGGGCCAGTACGACCAGGCGGGGCATGTCGCCATCGCCGTCGGGGGCGGGATGGCGATCAGCAACGACGTGCTGAACGATGACGGTCGTGTCGGGGTCGTCCCCATCACTTTTTTCATGAGCCAATGGGGCAAACTCTTTCTCGGCTACTCGAGCCCGGCGGATTCCCGCGCCACCTGATCCAGCCTCTCAGGGTCGGCACAGCCACACCGGGTAATCTGCGAATCTCCGGGCGGTGATGCGTCGCCCCTGGAGAAGGCCGACACGCGAGTGCACCGCCACGGGAGCCAACCCCGAGCGCGTCCTCGCACGCGGCATCCCGGACCTGACAGGAGATGACTGGCAGATGAGGCGACGAGAGTTGACCACCTGGACGTTCGGGCGTCCAAGGCCCCTGGGGATCGCAGTATTCGGCCTGGCCGCCCTCCTGGCCGTCGCCGGATGCGCGCCGCAATCGCTCACCGCGGCTGGAACGCCCGGTTCGGGCTCCTCGACCACGTCGTCGCCGGGCGCGGCCACGGGAGCGTCGTCGGCGTCGTCATCCCCTGCCGACGTGACGATCTCCGGATCGTTGAGCTCCGGCAGGCTGCTGACCGACGCCGCGCTGCACGCCTCCGTGACGGCCGGAACCCTGACCGGGATCACGGTCACCGGACCCGACGGCAAGCCCGTCCCCGGAGCGCTCTCGGCCGCATCGGGCACCTGGACGCCGGCCCACCCACTCGCCTACGCCACGACCTACACGGTGTCGGCCACCGCGACGAACACCGCCGGTGAATCCACCTCGGCTCACCAGACGTACACGACGATCACCCCCAGCACCACCGTGCGCGTCGCCGCCACCACGCCCTCCTCGGGACATCACGTGGGCGACGCGCAGCCGATGGTCGTGATCTTCACCGCCCCCGTCACCGACAAGGCACAGGTCGAGAAGCAGTTGAAGCTCACCGACACCTCCCACGTCACCGGTGCCTGGCGATGGCTCAGCGACACCCGCGTCGACTACCGTCCGAAGACCTACTGGCCGATGGGTGACACGGTGACGCTCACCGCCGACCTCACCGGCGTTCAGGCCGGGCCGCACCTGTGGGGTGCGGGCACATTCACCTCCACCTTCACCGTCACCTCTGATCTGCACGCGGTGGTCGACGCCGCCAAGCACACGGTGACCGTGTCGATCGGCGGCAAGGTCGTGCGCACCCTCAAGACCGACACCGGCATGCCGCAGTTCGCCACGTGGGGTGGCTCGATGGTCGTGTTGCAGAAGATGCCCAAGGTGCAGATGACCTCCTGCAGCGTCGGCCTCAGCTGCACGCCCGGCACCCCCAACTACTACGACCTTGCCGTGTACATGGATGTCCAGCTCACCCCGAGCGGCACCTTCGTGCACGCGGCCCCCTGGGACACCCAGCTCGGCCTTGCCAACACGTCCCACGGGTGCATCCACCTGAGCAACGCGGATGCCGCATGGTTCTACAGCCAGGTTCAGGAGGGTGACCTCGTGACCGTGAAGAACGCGGGCCAACAGGTGAAGATCACCAATGGCGAGGGCGACTGGAACCTCAGCTGGGCCCAGTGGACCGCCTGATCCCGGGTTGACCGGACGATCCGTGAGTCATCGTCCGCGGATCGTCCGCCGTCCGGCGCTCGTCATGAATTATACCTGGGGGGGTATATACTGTGGCATCGGGGTGAGAGGCGGGCTCTGAGCCCGCTCCCGGAGGTGGCATCGGCGGCTCGTCGCGGGTCGCCGATGCCACCGTCACATGTCCGGTCGGCACGCCCCCCGTGGGTCCAGTGATCCACAATGGGCTCGGCGTCCTGTCAGGGCGCCCCCGAACCCGAAGAAAGGA
>JAJXWF010000110.1 GCA_021781735.1 Actinomycetes bacterium | reverse complement strand
GCGACGTGGTACGCGCCCAGTTCGGCCGGACACGCTCGAGGTTCTCCGTATTCCCTTGTCAAGGGCCACTATCGGCCGATCCGAGTCCGGGCCTCCACAGGGAGGCCCGGACTGTTCACAACCTCCGGGCGTGGCGTCCACAACTCCCTCGGCGTTTTCCACAGGCCCTGTGGAGAACCGCGGTCTCCCGCCCGGGATGACCAGCGGGCCGAGGACGCGGCGGCGCGTCGCCCGCCGCGTGGAACAATGCGATCGTGCGCGTGTACAACTTCTCCGCAGGTCCCGCCGTCATGCCGATCGAGGTGCTCGAGAGGGCCCAGTCAGAACTCACCGACTGGCGCGGATCGGGCATGTCGGTGATGGAGGTGTCGCACCGCGGCAAGGATTTCGTGGCCTGCGCCGCCGACGCCGAGACCCGCCTGAGGCGGGTGATGGGCATCTCCGACGACTACGCGGTGCTGTTCATCCAGGGCGGCGCCACCGGCCAGTTCGCCGCGGTGCCGATGAACCTCACCCTGCCCGGCGACCGGATCAGCCTGGTGAACACCGGCCAGTGGTCCACGAAGGCGAAGAAGGAGGCCGCCGCGCTCGGACTCGATGTCCAGGTGGTCGCCGACGAGGCGGCGTCCCGCTACACCACGACGCCCGGGCCCGGGTCGTTCGCCGCGGCCGAGGGTTCGCAGTACCTGCACTACACGCCCAACGAGACGATCGGTGGTGTCGAGTTCGGCTACGTGCCCGACGTCGGCGTCCCCCTGGTGGCCGACGCGAGTTCGACGATCCTGTCGCGGCCGATCGACGTCGATCGCTTCGGCCTCATCTACGCCGGAACCCAGAAGAACATGGGTCCAGCCGGCATGGCAGTGGTCATCGTGCGCCGTGACCTGATCGGCCGCGCGCGCCCCGGCACGCCGAGCATCTTCGACTACGCGAAGATGGCCGATTCCGACTCGATGCTCAACACCCCGCCGACGTTTTCGATCTACCTGCTCGGGCTGATTCTCGACTGGGTCGAGAACCTGGGAGGGCTCGAGGCGATGGGCACGGTGAACAAGGACAAGTCCGACGCGCTCTACCAGTTCATCGACCGGTCGCCGTTCTACTCGAACCCCGTCGCACCGACCGCGCGGTCGTGGATGAACGTCACGTTCCTGCTCGCCAGGCCGGAGTTGGACAAGCAGTTCGTCACCGAGGCCGCCGACGCCGGCCTCGCCAACCTCGCCGGCCACCGCTCGGTCGGCGGCATGCGCGCGAGCATCTACAACGCGATGCCGATCGAGGGCGTGCTCACCCTGATCGACTTCATGGACGACTTCGCGGCCCGCCACGGCTGAGCCACCCGACCCGCCCAGGACGCGGGCGGGCCGGCTTGCGCGGCTGGCGATTTCGACGCTCGTGCTGGCGATCTCTGCTGATTGGGTGCGGTTTTCGCCAGCCGGAGCAGCGATCGCCAGCAACAGTCACGGTCTGTCGACCCGCGCCCACAAACGACCCGGGGCACACCCCCGAGCCTCAGAGCCCGTCGACCCGACGCAGCCCCCGGGCCGCCGGACCCACCGACCCCGCCGCGTCGGACTGGCCCGGGCCACGACCCGCCGGCGGCGGCTGAGGTGCCGGTGCGGCCTCAGGCCGCGCGGGCCAGCACCTCGAACAGTTCCGCCTCGGTGAGCACGATCGGGTTGCCCTTCATGCTGCTCGACACCGACCCCTTGCGCACCGCCTCGGGGTGCCGGACGGGGTCGAGCCCGAGTCGGCGCAACCCCGGGACCTCCAGCAGGTCGACTGTGTCGGAGATCCAGGCGACCAGGTCACCGGCCTGGGCGTCCGGGCGTCCGGTGACCGAGACGGCGGCCAGGCGGTAGCGGTCAAGGGCCGGGTTCCCGGCGTCCCGTGTGCGCAGCGCCGCGAGGTTCGTCTCGACGACCGGCCCCAGCAGCGCGCCGCACAGCGCCCCGTGGGGGGCGTCGATCATGCCGCCGAGCGGGCCGGCGAACCCGTGCACGGCCCCCAGCTTGGCATTGGCCAGGCAGAGTCCGCCGTAGAGCGCCATGAGCGACATCTCCTCGCGGGCACGTCGGTCGGCACCGTCGACGAAGGCGCGGCGCAGGGCGTCCGCGTGCCGGAGTCCGTCGAGGGCGAGCGCGTCGGTGATCGGGGTCGACGCATGCGAGACGAGCGGTTCGAGGCACTGGGTGATCGCGTCGAACCCCGAGTCGGCGGTGGTGCCCGGCGGGCAACTGAGGGTGAGGTCGGGGTCGACGAGCGCGATCGTCGGGACCATCGAGATGGCGCGCAGGCTCACCTTCACGCCGTGCTCGGGACTGAGCACCACCGCGTTGGCGGTGACCTCCGCGCCGGTGCCGGCGGTCGTCGGCACCGCGATGACCGGCAGCGACGCCTCGGTGATGGGACGGCCCTCTCCGATCACCTCGGCATGGTCCAGGGGATCGGTGCCGTTGGCCACGAGCATGGCCACCGCCTTCGCGGTGTCGATCACGCTCCCACCGCCGATGCCGACTACGCAGTCGGCCCGCGCGGCGCGGGCCCGCTCGGTGAGCCTCCGGACGCCGTCGACAGTGGGTTCGTTCTCGGCGCGGCCTCCCGGGGAGTCGAGCAGCGTCCCGAGCGCGGCGGCCACCCGGTCGGGGTGCGCGCCCGTGATGATGAATGGACGCCGGCCAAGCCCGGCGACGAGGTCCGGCAGCCGCCCGGCCACCCCCGGGCCGAAGACGATCTGTCGGGGGGCGCTGAAGCTGAAATGCATGACACCACCCTGGCACAGACCGCCACCGGGGAGCGCGGTGCATCCGGGGTCCGACCAGCCACCCCCTGTGGGGGCGGCGGGGACCGTCGCGGGGGGGTACCGGCGACCCTGCCCGCTTGTTAGCGTGGGCCGATCCCGGAGGCGGCCGGCGTCCGGGACCCGAACCGAGGGAGCCACCATGTCACGTGTCGTGCACTTCGAGATCCACGCCGGCGACCTGCCGCGCGCGATCGAGTTCTACCGCACCGTCTTCGACTGGCAGGTCGAGGACTGGGGCGCGTTCGTCGGCGCGCCCTACTTCGGCCTGGTCACCGGTCCCGATGACCAGCCCGGCATCAACGGGGCAATCCTGGGACGCGGGTACGACAACCCCGAGGTCGGCGGCCCGGTAGCCGGCGCCGTGATCACCGTCCAGGTCGACGACTTCGACACGACCGCCGAGAGGATCCTCGCCGCCGGCGGGTCGGTGGCGTTGCCCAAGATGGCGCTCACCGGCATGGCGTGGCAGGGCTACTTCCACGACACCGAGAACAACGTGTTCGGTATCCACCAACCCGATCCCGAGGCGAAGTGAGGGGGGTCACGAGCTGAGCAGCGTCCCCCAGTCCCACCGGATGTGCCGCTCGACCCGCAGACGCGCGCCGTCGGCATCGCCGGCCGCGATCGCGTCGACGATGTCGGCGTGCTGGTCGAGCACCGTCTCACGGAAGCCTTGCCAGTCGACGTCATGGGACGCCGCGTCGCGCACGTCGCGCGCGATCGACTCGCGCACGGCCGCCACCAGGTCGGTCACAAGGTGGTTGCCCGCGAGGTCGGCCAGGGTCACGTGGAACGCGGTGTCGAGTTCGTTGAAGTCGCGCAGGTCGAGACCCGGGGCCCGCTGACGACCGATCATCTCCCGGAGTCGCGCGGCGTCCGCGGGGTCGTTGCGCGCCGCCACGACGCCCGCGGCGTCCCGTTCGACGAGCACCCGCAGGTCGACCACGTCGGCGCGGGGGAACCGCCCCAAGGCGACGTGCAGCCGCAGCAGGCTCGCCAGGGCCGGACTGTGCCGACCGGAGATCCGGGTACCGCCGGCGTCCCCCGCGCCCACGCTCGACTCGATGATCCCCTGGGCCTGCAGCGTGCGCAGCGCCTCGCGCACGGCCGTGCGGCTCACCGCGAGGCGGGTGGCCAGCTCGCGCTCGGCCGGCAGCAGCGAGCCGATCCGATAGGTGCCGTCGAGGATGGCGTCATCGACGTGCTGCAGCACCCGCTCGTAGGCCTTCACGTGGGTGATCGTAGCGGCGTCGATGGCGCGCGTGAGACCCACTTCACAAATGGTTGGACCAATGAGATAGTGGACTGCATCCCGAATCGGGACGATCGTGGATCCAGCAGTCCCCTCACCGTCGAGGAGCACCATGAGCACACCGGCAGGCCCACCCACCGCAGCGGACGCGGCGTCCACGAGCCTTCCGGGCACGGGCATCACCGTCGCCCTGTTCGCCACCTGCGTCAACGACACGTTGTTCCCCGGCACGCCGAAGGCCGTGGTCACCGTGCTCGAGCGGCTCGGCTGCCGGGTGGTCTTCCCGCGCGAGCAGACCTGCTGCGGGCAGATGTTCACCAACACCGGCTACTTCGACGAGGCGCTGCCGAGCGTGCGTGCCTACGCGAAGGCCTTCGCCGACTACGACTACATCGTCGGTCCGTCGGGCAGTTGCGTCGGCGCCGTACGCGACCAGCACCCGATGCTCGCGAGGCGCACCGGGGATCCCGGGCTGGTCGTCGCGAGCGAGCGGGTGGCCGCCCGCACCCTCGACCTCAGCGAGTTCCTCGTCGACGTGCTCGGCGTCACCGACGTCGGCGCCTCGTTCCCGCACCGGGTCACCTATCACCCCACCTGCCACTCCCTGCGGGTCACCCGGGTGGGCGACCGGCCCTTCCGGCTGCTGCGCGCGGTGCGGGGACTGGACCTCGTCGACCTGCCCGAGGCCGAGCAGTGCTGCGGCTTCGGCGGCACGTTCAGCCTCAAGAACGCCGACGTCAGCGTGGCGATGGCCAATGACAAGGCCGACAACGTCGTCTCGACCGGAGCCGAGTACGTCGTCGCCGGAGACAACTCCTGCCTGCTGAACATCGGCGGCGTCCTCGCCCGCCGGCGCTCGAGCGTCACACCCATCCACCTCGCCGAGATCCTCGCGAGCACCGAGGAGGCCGCATCATGAGCGAGCAGACCCACCAGCGGCTCACTCCGGCCCCGCCGAGCGGACAGCTCATCGACTCGCCCCGCTTTCCCGTCGCCGCCAAGCACGAGCTGGGCAACGCCCAGCAGCGGGCGAACCTGCGCCACGCCACGCACACGATCCGCGACAAGCGGGCCCGCGTGGTCGGCGAACTCGACAACTGGGAACAGCTGCGCCTGGCCGGCGAGGCGATCAAGAACAAGGTGCTGCGGAACCTGCCCGACCACCTCGTACGGCTCGAGGCGTCCCTCACCGCCAACGGCGCCACCGTGCACTGGGCGCGGGACGCCGCCGAGGCCAACCGGATCGTCGTCGGGCTGGTGCAGGCGACCGGGTCGCACGAGGTCGTCAAGGTGAAGTCGATGGCCACCCAGGAGATCGAGCTCAACGAGGCCCTCGAGGACGCCGGCATCGCCGCGTGGGAGACCGACCTCGCCGAGCTCATCGTGCAGCTGGGCCACGACCGGCCGAGCCACATCCTCGTGCCGGCGATCCACCGCAACCGCACCGAGGTGCGCGACATCTTCCGCGAGGAGATGGGACGCTACGGCACCCCGGCCCCGCCCGACCTCGACGACAACCCGGCGAACCTCGCCAACGCCGCCCGCGGACACCTGCGCGACAAGTTCATGCGGGCCAAGGTGGCGGTGTCGGGCGCGAACTTCGCGATCGCCGACACCGGCTCTCTCGTCGTCGTCGAGAGCGAGGGCAACGGGCGGATGTGCCTCACCCTGCCCGACACGCTGATCAGCGTCGTCGGCGTCGAGAAGGTACTGCCCAGCTTCGACGACCTCGAGGTGTTCCTCCAACTGCTGCCGCGCAGCTCCACCGCCGAGCGGATGAACCCCTACACGTCGATCTGGTCCGGACGCCGCGAGGGCGACGGGCCCCAGGACGTGCACGTCGTCCTGCTCGACAACGGCCGCACCCGCGCGCTGGCCGACCGGGAGGGACGCCAGGCGCTGCGCTGCATCCGCTGCTCGGCCTGCCTCAACATCTGCCCGGTGTTCGAGAAGGTGGGTGGCCACGCCTACGGGTCTGTCTACCCGGGCCCGATCGGGGCGATCCTCAACCCGCAGATCCGCGGCACCGCCTCCGAGGTCGACCGGTCGCTGCCGTTCGCCTCCACCCTGTGCGGCGCCTGCGGCGACGTGTGCCCGGTGCGGATCCCGATCCCCGAACTGCTTGTGCACCTGCGCCACGAGGTGGTCGAGGCGAAGAAGGCCGATCACGGCGTCCACCTACCGCACGCCGAGCCGCTGATGATGCGCAGCGGCGGCTGGGTGATGGGCGACCACCGGCGGCTCGAGGCCGCGCAGAGGGCCTCGACGCTGGGCGGCGGCCTGCTCGGCCGGTTCACCGACCATCTGGGTCCGCTGCCGTGGCCACTGTCGGCGTGGACCAGCGCCCGTGACGTGCCCACCCCCCCGACCGAGACGTTCCGCGAGTGGTGGCGGCGCGTTCGCGGCGACGATCCCGGGCCTGCGGCCTCCGGCGACACCCCAGCCGGCCACACCCCCGAGGAGACGCGATGAACGCCCGCGACGAGATCCTGGCCCGCACCCGCGCCGCCCTGGCGGACGTCACCCCGTCCGACGCCGACGTGCAGGTGCCGTGGACCTACGGGCAGCCGGTCGAGGTGGGCGACGTCCTCGCCACGTTCGTCGAACGGGTCGAGGACTACCGGGCGACGGTCGTGCGCTGCGCGGCGTCCGAGCTGCCCGCGGCGATCGCGGCCGGGCTGAAGTTCACCGGCACCGACAAGGCGGTGGTGCCCACGGGCCTCGATCCGGAATGGCTGTCCGCGGCGACCGGCGTCCGGTTCGTCAGCGAGGACGCCGGCCAGCTCGGCAACGACGATCTCAACCGGCTCGACGGTGTCGTCACCGCCGCCGCGGTCGGGATCGCCGAGACCGGCACGATCGTGCTCGACCACGGCCCCGGCCAGGGACGCCGCGCTCTCACCCTGGTGCCCGACCGGCACGTGTGCGTGATCACCGCCGAGCAGGTGGTGTCCGGCGTGCCCGAGGCGGTCGCCCGGTTGCGGCCCTCGATCGCCGCACGGCGTCCGCTCACCTGGATCAGCGGCCCCTCTGCCACCAGCGACATCGAGCTGAGCCGGGTCGAGGGAGTGCACGGGCCCCGGCAGCTGTACGTGATCGTCGTCGGCTGAGGGTCGCGCGGCGACGACAGTGTCAACGGCGGAAGACCCGGCCGCTCGTTTCGACCGGGTCGTCCGCCGCGAGCGACACGTCGTACGCCGGGGACGCCTCCCGGCCCCCGCACCGCTGCATCCGGACGCGGAGCCTGGGGATCCGCTCAGCGCCAGCGCGCCAAGAGGGTCTCGGTGCGGTCGTTGGCGGGAGCCGGCGTCGTCGACAGGCGGGTCACGCGCCCGTACAGGTCCGGGGTCATGTCGAGTTCGAGCGCTGCGAGGGAGCCCTCGAGCTGTTGCAGGTTCCGCGCCCCGATGATGGGAGCGGTGACGCTCGGATTCGCCATGGCCCAGGCGACCGCGAGTGCGGCCGGGGACGCGCCGAGTTCGATGGCCAGGGCGGCGAACGCCTCGGCCGTGGCGAAGTCGCTGTCGAGTCCGTACCGGTCGGTGTAGCGGGCGTTGTCGACCAGGCGTCCGTGGTCGGGCCGCGTGCTCCTGCCGTACTTGCCCGTCAGCAGTCCTCCGCCCAGCGGGCTGTAGCTGATGACGCCAAGATTCCGGGACGCCGCCAGCGGAAGAATCTCCACCTCCGCCTGACGCCGGACCAGGCTGTACATCGGCTGAATCACCTCGAACCGGGCCAGCCCCTCCCGGGCGGAGACGCCGAGCGCGATCGCGATCTGCCATGCTGCCCAGTTGCTCACCCCGAGGTGGAGAATCTTGCCCTGGCGACGCAGGTGGTCGAGCGCGTCGAGGGTCTGCTCGATCGGCGTCGACTCGTCGAAGGAGTGGACGAAGTAGACGTCGATCCAGTCGGTGCCGAGCCGGGCGAGGCTCGCCTCGGCGCCCCGGATGATGTGCCGACGCGACAGCCCGGCGTCGTTGGGATGAACACCCGTCGGGAAGCAGACCTTGGACGTGATCACGACCTCGTCCCGCTGGTCGCTGATCAGCCTGCCGAGGATCTCCTCGGACACCCCACCGGCGTAGACGTCGGCGCAGTCGAAGAAGTTGATGCCCGCCTCGCGCACCCGACGGAACAGGTGGGCGGATGTCTGCTCGTCGGCCTCCGCCCCGAACGACATCGTGCCGAAGCACAGGGGCGACACCTTGAGCCCTGTCGAACCGAGGGTCACGTACTCCATGAACTGTGTCCTTTCGATGAGGTCGAATCCCGACGGTAGTCGCTCACGCAACCGATCGTGGCGCGATCGTCGGCGGTGCGCCGGCGAACCCCATGCGACCGGGCGTCCGGCACGGCCGGCACGGCCCCGGCTCGAGGCTATGCCGTGATCGGGAGCCGAGGGAGTCCCCGCCAGGGCCACTCAGCGGGGAGCGCTTCGTCCCGGGCGAACCCGGACGACCCGTGGACGCCGGCGAGACCGGGCCCCGAGGGGTCCCGCAGCGGCCGGGCGTGGAGGGACGTCAGGCGCCCGCAGCCGCGGCGACGCTCGCCGAGATCGGAGACATTTGCAGCGCCGATGAGGACGAGGGCTCGTGGCCCGGCTGGTTCGGGCAGTACGGGAGCGAGCCCACCCCCGAGCCGGTGATCGCCAGCGTCGTCACCTTCGACGAGCCCGGAAGCGACACAGCCAGGGAATCTGCGACGAAGGTGGCTCCCTGGTCGCACCGGTAGGTGGCCACGATCACGTAGGCCTCCTGCCTGGGCCGAACGGTCACCCATTTCGGGGCCGCCGAGGTGACGTACATGCCGCCCCGATCGGGCACCGACGGCTGGGTGGTCGTGCCGTGCAGGTTGAGCTTGACGCTCAGGTATCCCCGCACCTCACAGGTGACCTGCCCCACGTTGCGCACCGCGAGGACGTCGAACTCCTCGCCTGTCTGCGGCGACGCGGTCGGGCCGAAGCCGATCGACAGGTCTGCGTCCGTGCAGGTGGGCGTGGCCGGAGTGCTCCCGGAGGGTTGCGCCGTCACGCTCGGCGTCGTCCGGGGAGACGGGCCGACCGTCTGCGACGGCGTCGAACTCGCGTCGGCCGATGCCACCGCCGTCGTGGGCGGCGCGGCCGTCGTGGTCGAGGAAGCACAACCGGCCAGCAGAACCAGACCCAGGAGGGCCACCGCACCTCGACTTCGCACGCCGTTCATGCGGTGAGAATAGCCCCGACGGCGGCGGATGCCGCCCGCCTGCTCCCGGCGCGGCGTACGAGAGCGCCGGCGGTGCACGACCTGGCCGCCCGATCCGGCCATCTCGTAGGCCGCGGGAACGGGACCGCCCGGCCGGACGCCGCCGAGTTCGGCACCGCGCCACACGAGGGCCACCCGAGGGCCACCAGGGTGTGCCATCGTGCTGGGATGAGACCCCCGCCCGAGCAGCTCGCGCGCTGGCGCTCCGAGGCATGGCGCGCCGACATGGCCGCGTGGCTCCACTCGGTCGTCGCGGACGCCGGCGCCGAGCCCACCGCCGCGATGGTCGTCCACCGGGTGGCGTTCTGGTCGGCGCTGGTGAGCATCGAGACGGCCCACGGTCGGCTGTGGGCCAAGGAGAACCATCCCGGCCAGGCGTTCGAGGGACCGATGACCACGGTGCTGGCCGAGGTGGTCAGCGACCAGATCGTCGCGCCGGCCGCCGTCTCGGGAGCCCGGATGGCGACGTGGGACGCCGGGCCCGTCCTGACCGAGACGGGCGAGCCGGACGCCGACTGGCTCACCGCGGTCGTCTCCGAGTTCGCCGAACTCCAGCGGCGGGTGGAGGTCCACGGTCGCCGGTTGCTCACCGCGGGCCTGCCCGACTTCCCGGTCTCCGCCGTTCCCGGCTACGTCGCCACCCAACTCGATGCCTGCCAGCTGCTGCCCGTCGGCCACCCGTTCCACCTCACCCGGGGCGCCGCCGACGCGATGGAGGCCGGCCTTCACCGCGCGCGGGCCGCCGTCGAGGTCCTCTCCCGCGTCGACATTCCCCCGTCGATCGAGCACAACGACCTGTACGGCGCCAACTGTTTCCCGGACCTCTCCGGCACCGGCGGACATCGCCTGCGCTTCTTCGACTTCGGCGACGCCGTCTGGACCCACCCGTTCGGCGTGCTGGCGATCCCGCTGCGCATCGCGTTCTCGATCGGTGTCACGGACGCCGACACCGCCCGGCTCGTCGACGCCTACCTCGACGCGTGGACCGACGTCGCGCCGTTGGCCGAGTTACGTCCCCTCGTCCCCGCCGCGGTCCGGCTGGCCGGGGCCCAGCGCTTCGAGACCTACCGCCGGCAGCTGGCCGGCGTGGATCCCGAGGCGTTCCGAGGGTGGGAGACCTCGGCGCTGGGCTGGTTGGCCTCCACCACCGATCCGCAACCCTGAGACGGCGGACG
>JAJXWF010000109.1 GCA_021781735.1 Actinomycetes bacterium | reverse complement strand
GCGTACCCGCCGGCGTCCGATGCCCCGCCACCAGGTGCCCGCCCGGTCGGCCTACGGGTTCGGGATCGTCCTCGCGATCATCTCCACCCTCGTCCTCGGCCTGGGCGCCAACTGGTTGTCTGCGCTCCTCGCCCTCGCCGCGAACGCCTTCTACGTGTTCGTCTACACGCTGTGGTTGAAGCGGCGCACGTCCCAGAACATCGTCTGGGGCGGCATCGCCGGATGCTTCCCGCCCCTCATCGGCTGGACGGCCGTCACCGGCCGCGTCGACTGGGCACCGCTCGCGTTGTTCCTCATCGTGTTCTTCTGGACGCCGCCGCACACCTGGGCACTCGCGTTCCGGTACCGCGATGACTACGCGGCCGCCGAGGTGCCCATGCTGCCGGTGGTGATGGACGCCGTCGGCGTCTCGTGGCGGATCGTCGCCTACGCGGTCCTCACGGTGGTGGCCTCGCTGCTCGTCTGGCCGGCCGCCCGCACCGGCTGGCTGTACCCGCTGGTGGCGGCGGTCACCGGGGCGGTGTTCGTCTGGGAATCGGTGCAGTTGCTGCGCCGCGCCCGCGCGGGGCTGCGCGATGCCCGGCTCAAGCCGATGCGGCTGTTCCACTGGTCGAACTCCTACCTTGCGCTCGTGTTCATCGCGGCCGCCGTCGACCCCCTGTTCTTCCAGCCCCGATGAGCGTGTCCCGGGCGGTGGCGCCCGGACCCGACGAGGACGCCATCCTCGCCCACTTCGGCATCGACCGGTCCCGGCTCCTCGGGGCGGGCGGTGAGGCCCGCGTGTTCGCCCTGGACGCCGGCCGCGTGCTGCGCATCGTGCACGCGGGCGACGCTCCGCCGGACCCGCGTCCGGCGGAGCTGCTGGAGTCGTGGGTCGGCGCCGACATCGGCGTCGCCCTGCCGCGCGTGCTCGATCGCGGCCGGACCGGACGCCAGTCGTGGACAGTGGACCGCCGGATCCCAGGACGCCCGCTGGCCGACGTCCTGCGGGAGACCCCGCGCGCGGACCGCCGGCGTCGGCTGCTGCTCGCGCTGGTCGATGCCGCGTGCCACCTGCGGGCGCTGCCGATCGGTGCGGGCGGGTTCCGGGCGCTCTGCACCGACGATCCGCCGGCGCTCGGCCTCGCGGATCTGCTCGACCGCCGGATCGGCGTCGCAACGGCGCTCACGTGGACCTCGCTCGAGCGTCGCGTCCCCGCGTTGGGTCGCGAACGTGCCAGGCTGGGGGAGGAACTGTCCGGACGCGAGGTCGCCCCCGCCTTCGTGCACCTCGACCTCTACCCGGGCAACGCGCTGGTCGAGGGGAACACCATCACCGGGGTGTGCGACATCAGCGTCCATGCGCTGGCGGCCGATCCCGTGCTCGACGAGGTGGGGGCCGTGTGCCTGCTCGACGGATACGAGGGCGCGCGGCAGGATTCTCGAGTGCTGCGGGCCGTGCTCGCCGAGCGGCTCGGCGACGAGGGGTGGCTCGTCGACAGCTATCGCCGCTTCTACGGCTTCTACTACGCGATGGACGCCGCCCTGCTCGACTGGGCGGGCGAGCAGTTCAGGCCGTGACGCCCGACCCAAGCCGGTGGTCGGTGCCGAACCACAGCCACGCGACGGCGACGACCACCAGGCCGATGCCGGCCATGTGGCAGATCACCAGCCACGTGGGCAGGCCGAGGAAGTACTGGGTGTAGCCGATCGCCCCTTGGAGCAGTTCGGCCGCCAGCAACCAGGCCGCCCAGCGGCCGATGCGGGGGAGTCCGCGCCGCAACGCCTGCATCAACACGATGCCGGTGAGACCCACCGCGACCCACACGGACAGCGCGTGCACGCGGGCGACGGTCTCGATGTCGAGGTGGTTGCGTTGCGCCCCCGTCGATCCCGAGTTCGGCCCGGCTCCCGTGACGACCGTGCCCAGCCAGATGGCGACCATCAGTACCCAGAACAGCAGGGTCACCAATCGGCGCAGCGAGCGTGGCAGCTCCGCAGCTCCGACCCCGCGGGTCAGCATCACCAGCCGGGTGAGGATCACGATCAGCGCCACCGACAGCAGCAGGTGCAGCGCGACCACCCACGGGTTGAGCTTGCTCAGCACCGTGATGCCACCGACGACGCCCTGGAACGGGATCGCCGCCAGCGCGATCCACGCGAGCGCGCGCTCCCGGCGGGCCGCCCCACTGCGCAGCGCCGCCACGACCGTGCCGACCGCCAGGATGATCAGCACGAAGGTGAGCGTGCGGTTCCCGAACTCGATGAGGCTGTGATGGTTGACGGCGCTGCGGGGCACGTACGACCCGTCGGTGCACTGCGGCCAGGTCGGACAGCCGAGTCCCGAGCCGGTGAGCCGGACGATCGCGCCGCTGATGACCAGGACGATGTTGCCGATGAGGCCGGCCAGGGCCCAGGCGGCGAACGCCGACCTGGTTGCGAACCAACGGTCGGCGGCGCGGGTGCGGGTGGCCGTCGCAGGAGGGGTCAGGACATCCACCGGAACACCTTTCGTGCGAGCAGACCGGACGCAGCCGCCCAGACGATGAGGACCGGAAGTGCCCACCAGGTGGTGCCGCCGGCCGACCAGGCCCGCCCCACCTCGCCGAGGGCACCGGTCGGCAGCGCCCGGACCAGCCAGCGCAGCGCCACCGGGTACGCCGACACCGGCCACATGATGCCGCCGCCGGTGATCCCGATGAGGTAGATGAGGTTGGCCAGTCCGAGCGTGGCCTCGGCCCGCAGGCGTCCGGCCATCGCCAGCGCGAGGTTGGCGAAGGTGAGCATGGCCAGCGGCACGCCGATCACGGCGACGAGCCACTGGGCCGCGTCGGGATGGGGACGCCAGCCGAGCACGGCGGCGACGACGGCGAGGATCACCAACTGCGCCACGGCGATGGCGATGATCGCCAGGGCCTTGCCGGCCAGCAGTCCGGATCGCCCGAGCGGGGTCCCCGCGAGTCGTTCGAGGACGCCGTAGCGCCGTTCGAAGCCGGTGGCGATCGCCAGCGAGGTGAAGCACGTGCTGAAGATCGCGAGCGCCATCACCGACGGGGCGATCGTCTCTTCGTGCATCCCGAAGCGCCCGTTGAGCATGCGGCCGGCGAGCAGGATCCCGACCGGGATCACGAGAGCGAGCAGCAGCTGCTCGCCGTTGCGCACGAGCAGTCGCGACTCGGTGCGGGCGTGCGCGACCACCCGACGTGAGCGGGGGGCCGCGCCCGGGTGGGGGGTGAAGTCGATGATCGTGGCGTCGAGGCTGGTCATGGCCGGACCCTTGAGGTTGTCGTGGCGAGGAACACCTCTTCGAGGCTCGCCTCGCGGGTGAGATCGGGAACCGTCCCGTGCGCGACGACCGATCCCTGGTCGACGAGCCACACGTAGTCGGCGAGTTGTTCGGCCTCGTCCATCGCGTGCGTGGTGAGCACGATCGCCAGGCCCGCGTCACGCAACCTCCGCACGATCTCCCACGTGTGCCGCCGCACGTGCGGGTCGAGTCCCGCGGTGGGTTCGTCGAGGAACACGAGGTCGGGGCGACCGATGAGCGCCGCGGCGAGGTTGACGCTCTGCTGTTGGCCGCCGGACAGCCGGCGGTAGGGCGTTCGGCGGAAGTCGGAGATACCGAGCAGGTCGATGAGCCCGTCGACCGGCTGAGGGTTGCTGTACAGACTCGACAGGTATGTCAGCAGTTCGTCGGCCCGGATGCCGCTCCACGCTCCCGCGCTCTGCGGCATCACACCGAGTCGTGCCGCCGCCTCGGCGGATCCGGGGGGCGAGCCGAAGATCCTGATCGTGCCGCTGTCGGCTGCGAGCAGCCCGGTGCAGCAGCGGATGAGCGTCGTCTTGCCGGCCCCGTTCGGTCCGAGCACGGCGGTGATCTCTCCAGGTCGCGCATGCAGTGTCAGTGCGGAGAGCGCCCGCACCGGACCGAAGGCTTTGGAGACGGCGTCGATCTGCAGGGCTGGTTCGGACGTCGTCACCCGGCCAGTGTAATGACCCGGAGAGGGAGGTCCCTCCCCGAGGTGGGGAGCGTCAGGTCGTGGGCAGTTCGCCGAGTGAGGCGAGCCGGTCGGCGATCAGTCGCTTCAGCGCGCCCGCGTCCGGGGGAAGGTCGATGACGTGTCGCGGCGCCTCCAGCAGGCCGTCGAACTGAGGTGGCAGTGGCGGCATCCACCCGATCGCCTCCTCAACGGTGGCGGCGAACTTGACCGGCAGCGCGGTCTCGACGACCACCATCGGGACTCCCGCACGTGCCCGCGGGCCGGCGACGTGCACGGCGTCGGCGGTGTGCGGGTCGATGAGCACCCCGAAGCGCTCGTGGACGTCGCGGATCGTGGCGATCCGGTCGGCATGGGTCGAGGAGCCGCTGGTGAAGCCGAACCGGTCGGCGATCGAGGCGAATTCCGGGGTGCCGGACAGGTCGAACGCCCCCGAGCGAGGGAGCTCGTGGCCGAACAGTTCCGCGGTGCGGGCGGCATCACGGCCGAGCAGGTCGAACACGAAGCGCTCGAAGTTGCTGGCCTTGGAGATGTCCATCGACGGGCTCGACGTCGCCGGCGTTTCGGACGCGGCCCGCACCCGGTAGACACCGGTGCGGAAGAACTCGTCGAGCACGTCGTTCTCGTTGGTCGCGACGACCAGCCGGCCCAGCGGGATGCCCATCTGCCGGGCGATGTGTGCGGCGCAGATGTTGCCGAAGTTGCCGCTGGGGACCGTGACGTCGATCTGCTGCTCGTCGCGGGTGGTGGCCCGGATCCAGGAGGCGATGTAGTAGACGCTCTGGGCCATCAGCCGGGCCCAGTTGATCGAGTTGACCGCGCCGATACGCCAGCGTCGCTTGAACTCCAGGTCGCCGGAGATGGATTTGACGAGGTCCTGGCAGTCGTCGAACACGCCGTCGACGGCGATGTTGACGATCCGCGGGTGGTTGAGGCTGAACATCTGCGCCTGCTGGAACGGGGTCATGCGACCGGCGGGGGTGAGCATGAACACGGTGACCCGGTCGCGTCCGAGCATGGCGTATTCGGCCGCGCTGCCCGTGTCGCCGCTCGTGGCGCCCAGGATGTTCAGCGTGCTGTCCCGTCGCGTGAGTTCGTACTCGAACAGTTGCCCGAGCAACTGCATGGCCATGTCCTTGAACGCGGCGGTCGGTCCCTCGGAGGTGTGGGCGAGCCACAGCCCGTCGCCCAGTTCGTCGACGGGCACGATCTGCGGTGAGGCGAACACGTCGGGGGAGTAGGCGCCCGCGCACAGCCGCTGGAGATCCTCGACGGGAATGTCGTCGATGAACTCGCGCAGGACCGTTGCGGCGAGCGTCGCGTAGCCCCCGTCGAGTGCGGTCCGTAGCTCGGGGAGCCGCTCCGACAGGTCGGGGTAGCGTTCGGGCAGGTAGAGGCCGCCGTCGGGGGCGAGGCCCTCCAGCAGGATGTCGCTGAACCGGCGTGCGGGGCTGCCCGGCAGCGACCGCGTCGAGATGTAGCGCACGGGGCGACTCTACCCAGACGCGCCGGCCCGGCGACCGTGCGGGGGGGACGCCGGACCGGACTGTAACCCCGTCGCGGGTGCGGTCAGACCACGCTGTGATCGAGCGTGGCCCCGGACGAGGCGTCGTCGATCGGCTGCAGTTCGGGGTGGATCTGCCCCTGGATGGCCTCCATCGTCGTCCCGATCCGCATGCCGTAGAAGCTGCGGTAGACGAAGTAGGCGCTGATGAGGAAGAAGACCACCGCCAGAACGTGCGTGAGCGTCCCGTAGCCCTCGTTGCTGATCGAGACCGCCAACTCGACGGCCAGCAGGCCGAACAGGGTCGTGAACTTGATCACGGGGTTCATCGCCACCGACGAGGTGTCCTTGAACGGGTCGCCGACGGTGTCGCCGACGATCGTCGCGTCGTGCAGGTCGGTGCCCTTCGCGTCGAGGTCGACCTCGACCAGCTTCTTCGCGTTGTCCCAGGCCCCGCCCGCATTGGCCATGAAGATCGCCTGGTAGAGACCGAACAGGGCGATCGAGATGAGATATCCGATGAAGAAGAACGGCTCGACGAACGCGAAGGCGAGGGTGGAGAAGAAGACGCCGAGGAAGATGTTGAACATGCCGCGCTGGGCGTACAGCGTGCAGATCTGCACCACCTTGCGCGAGTCCTCGACCGAGGCCCGGGCGACGCTCTCGAGGTGGATGTTGGCCTTGATGAACTCGACCGCACGGTACGCACCGGTGGTGACGGCCTGCATCGAGGCGCCGGAGAACCAGTAGATCACCGCACCACCCATGATCAGGCCGAGCAGGAACGGTGCATGCAGCAGCGACAGCTTCTGCACCGCCGCGGCGTCACGGGTGCCGTCCGTCAGCGCCATGATGATCGAGAAGATCATCGTCGTGGCCCCCACGACGGCGGTGCCGATGAGCACGGGCTTCGCGGTGGCCTTGAAGGTGTTGCCGGCGCCGTCGTTCTCCTCGAGGAAGCGCTTGGCCTTGACCCATTGCACGTCGTAGCCCTCGGCTGCCCTGATCTCGTCGGCGACACCGGGGATGTCCTCGATGGTCGACAGTTCGTAGACGCTCTGGGCGTTGTCGGTGACCGGGCCGTAGGAGTCGACGGCGATGGTCACCGGGCCCATGCCGAGGAAACCGAACGCGACCAGGCCGAACGAGAACACCGCGGGGGCGACCATGATCGCGTCCACCCCGTGGCCGCTGATCATGAAGGCCCCGCCCATCAGGCTGATGATCACGACCCCCAGCCAGTAGGCGGAGAAGTTGCCGGCGACGAGTCCGGACAGGATGTCGAGCGATGGGCCGCCCTCCTTCGCGGAGATGACGACCTCGCGGACGTGCCGGCTCTTGACCGAGGTGAAGGCCTTGACCAGCTCGGGGATCAGCGCTCCGGCGAGGGTGCCGCAGGAGATGATCGACGCGAGCTTCCACCACAGGCTGCCGTCACCGACGGTGTTGATGAGCAGTGCGCTGGTCACATACGTCAGCACGATCGAGACCACGGAGGTGAGCCACACGAGGTTGGTGAGCGGGCGCTCGAAGTCCATCGTGTCGGCGTCCTGGTAGCGCGCCTTCGTCAGCGCGAAGTTCACGGCGTACGAGATGAACGACGCGATCACCATGACGATCCGGATCGCGAAGATCCAGACGAGCAGCCGCACCTGGGTGGGGACGTCCGGCACGGCCAGCAGGATGAACGTGATCAGTGCCACGCCGGTCACGCCGTAGGTCTCGAAACCGTCGGCGGACGGACCGACGGAATCTCCGGCGTTGTCACCGGTGCAGTCGGCGATCACTCCGGGGTTGCGTGCGTCGTCCTCCTTGATCTTGAAGACGATTTTCATGAGGTCGGAGCCGATGTCGGCGATCTTGGTGAAGATGCCGCCCGCGATCCGCAGGGCCGACGCCCCCAGCGACTCGCCGATGGCGAACCCGATGAAACACGAACCGGCGATGTTCCCGGGCAGGAACAGCATGATGACGAGCATCATGAACAACTCGATGCTGATCAGGACCATGCCCACGCTCATCCCCGATTCCATGGGGATCGCGTGGATGGGATAGGGCTTGCCCCGCAGGGACGCGTAGGCGGTGCGGCTGTTGGCGAAGGTGTTCACCCGGATGCCGAACCAGGCGACGGCGTAGGACCCCGCCATCCCGAGAAGGCTGAACCCGAGCACGATCAGCACGCGCCCCACGGACATGTGCATGAGGAACGTGAAGTAGACGAAGATGACCGCGCCGATGAACACCCACAAAAGCATGAGGAACTTGCCCTGCTGGATGAGGTAGGTCTTGCAGGTCTCGTAGATGAGTTCGGAGATCTCGCGCATCGAGCTGTGCACGGGCAGGTTGCGCAGCCGCCCGTAGGCGGCGACGCCGAACACCAGGCCCGCGACACACACGAGCAGTCCGATCATCAGCAGCGAGCGTCCGGAGATACCGCCCAGAAAGCTCACCTGGTTCAGGTCGGGCAGCTGGAGGTTCGCCTCACCACCGGCCGTGCCCGTCGTGGCGTTGGTGGGGGTGGTGGACGAGCAGCCGGCCAGTGCCAGGCCGGTGATGATCAGCGCGGTCGCGGTGCCGGCGGCTCGTCGGATGGTGCGGCTGGGAGTGTCCCATCTGGTGATGGTCACGATGAACCTTCTTCGTCGGCGTTGACCGGTCCGACCTGGCGCGGTGGGGAGCCTGGTCGGCCTTGATGTGATCTGGTTCAAACCTACAAAGCCGACCGGGCCGCAACGGCGGCGGGGTCGGCTTTGTCACAGGATGTTGAACGGGCATTGATCCTGCTCAACCGGTTGTCGGATCACATCTCGGGAGCAGGTCCGGTCGACCCGCGGACGACCAGTTGGGGACGGAACAGCAGTTCGGCCGCGGTCGGCGAGCGCCCCTCGATCTGCTCCAGCAGGGCGGCCACCGCCGCCTCGCCGATGGCCGGCACGTCCTGGCGGATCGTGGTGAGTGGAGGGTCGGTGTAGGGCATGATCACCGAATCGTCGTAGCCGATGACCGAGACGTCCTCGGGGACCCTCAGGCCCGCGCTGCGCACGGCGCCGATCGCCCCGAGGGCCATCAGGTCCGAGCCGGTGACGATGGCGGTCGCCCCCTGGGCGAGCAGTCGTGCCGCCGCCACCGCGCCGCCCTCGACGCTGAACAGGCTGTGTTCGATCAGGGGCTGGGCGGTGGGGCCGATGTGCCGGGCCAGGGCGGGCCCGAAGGCCTCGAGCTTGCGCTGGACGACCACGTACCGGTCGGGCCCCACGGCCAGCCCGATCCGGCGGTGCCGGAGCTGGGCCAAGTGGTGCACCGCCAGGTCGATGGCCTGCCGGTCGTCGGATCCCACCGCCGGGACGCCGATCTCCGGCCGGGTGCCGTTGATGAACACGATCGGCAGGCCGTCGGCGAGCAGCGAGCGGTACTGCTCGAGATCCTTGCGCAGGTCCGCGTGCACCCCACCGACGAACAGGATCCCGGAGGCTCCCCGGTCGCGCAGCAACTCGATGTACTCGTCCTCGGTGACACCACCCGCCGCCTGCGCACAGAGCACCGCCGTGTAGCTGGACCGGCTCAGCGCCGCCTCGATGACCTGCGCGAAGGCGGGAAAGATCGGATTCGTCAGTTCGGGGACGATGAGCCCGACCAGCCCCGTGGCATGCCGACGTAACGCGGAGGGTCGCTCGTATCCCAGGATGTCGATGGCGGTGAGCACGGCCTGGCGGGTCCGGTCGGAAACGACCGGTTTGTTGTTCAGCACCCGGGAGACTGTGGATTCACTCACCCTCGCCTGGGTGGCGATGTCGGCGAGTCGGATTGAGCTGTTCATATCGGTGATCAATGGACCAGTATGCCGGTACTCGACAACATCACTTGACCGAGCCGGATGTCAGACCGCCGGTGAGTTGCTTCTGGAAGGCGAAATACAGCAGCATCACGGGGATGGTCGACAGCAGAGCTCCGGCCGCGAACGGACCGAAGTACTTGTTCCTGTCGGCCTGCAGCAGTCCGTAGAGGCCGACCGCGACCGTCCACTTGTTGTTGTCCTGCAGGAACAACCCGGCCAGCAGGAACTCGCTGAACGTGCCGATGAAGCTCAGCATGAACACCGTGACCAGAATGGGTGCGACCAGCGGCAGCACGATGGTGAAGTACGTGCGGGCATGGGACGCCCCGTCGACGATCGCCGCTTCGTCGAGTTCCTTGGGAACCGTGTCGAAATAGCCCTTGAGCAACCACACGTTGGCTCCCATCGCGCCGCCGGAATAGACCAGGATCAGTCCCCACAGCGAGTTGAGGCCCAGGCTCGGCACGACGTCGCCGATACGGGAGAAGGTCACGTACAACGCCACGAAGGCCAGGGTCGAAGGGAACATCTGGAGCAGGAGCAGCGTCGCCAGTCCGGCGCGGCGTCCCCGGAATCGCAGCCGGGAGAAAGCGAACGCCGCCGCGGCGCCGATGAACACCGCGATGAACGCGTTGACGAAACAGACGATCAACGAGTTGAGCAGCCACCGGGGGAAATCCCAGTTGGGCGTGTGGAACAGGAAACTGAAGTTCTTCATCGAGAACTGGCTGGGCAGCAGTTGCGAGGTGTCGAGCGTTCCGGAGGGATTCAGTGCCGCGGACAGGATGTACACCAGCGGGAAGATCGCCCAGAGAATGGCAACGAGCACGCCCGCGTGCAGCGCGATGTCCCCGATGATCACCCGTCGGGGCTTGCGCCGACGGTCCTGGGGGGCGTCGGAGTGGGCGGGTTTCCGCGACAATGTGGTGGCGCTCATGTCAGTTCACCTCTTCCCATGCCTTCGATCGGGCGAAGCCGACCGCGGACATGGACGCGACGATCAGGAAGATGAAGATGGAGATGGCCGAGGCCAGCCCGTAGTTGCTGCCCGCGCCGCCGAATGCGAGCCGGTAGGCGTAGGTGATGAGCAGGTCGGTATAGCCGATGCTCGTGTTGTCGGCGTGGAACGGGCCGCCCTGGCTGAACAACCAGATCAGCGAGAAGTTGTTGAAGTTAGATC
>JAJXWF010000108.1 GCA_021781735.1 Actinomycetes bacterium | reverse complement strand
CGCGCAGCAATGACAGCGAGACCCGCGACGGGATCACTCTCCCGGCCTACCGCGGTGACGCGGTCAACGGGTTCGAGTTCACGGCCGGGAGTCGCCGGCACGACCCGCACCGCCTGCTGCGGGTCTACAACGCCTCCTCGGCCACGCTCAACCTGGTGCGCGCGTTCGTCAAGGGCGGGTTCGCCGATCTGCGCGGGATCCATGCGTGGAACGCCGATTTCGTGCGCAACTCCCATGTGGAGGCGCGCTATGAGGAACTGGCGTCGGAGATCGAGCGGGCGCTCGCGTTCATGGTGGCCTGCGGGGTCCGTGACGAGTCGATCAACACCGTCGACTTCTACGCCAGCCACGAGGCCCTGCTGCTCGACTACGAGCACGCCATGTGCCGGATCGACTCTCGCACCCACCTGCCCTATGACACGTCGGCGCACATGGTGTGGATCGGGGAGCGGAACCGGCAGCTCGACGGTGCCCAGGTGGAACTCATGCGTCACCTGCGCAACCCCATCGGTGTCAAGTTGGGCCCCACGTCGACGCCGCAGGACGCCCTCGCGCTCGCCGACCGCCTCGACCCCGACCGCGAACCGGGACGGATCACCTTCATCGCCCGCATGGGCGCGGCCAACGTCCGGGAGAAACTGCCGCCCCTGATCGAGGGCATCGAGGCGTCCGGGCGCAAGGTGGTGTGGGTCTGCGATCCCATGCACGGCAACACCTTCGAGACCGCCAACGGCTACAAGACCCGGGCCTTCGCCGACGTCGTCGAGGAACTCAACGGGTTCTTCGACGTGCACGAGCAACTCGGCACCTGGCCGGGCGGCGTCCACATCGAGCTCACCGGTGACGACGTGACCGAGTGCCTGGGCGGGGTCATGCAGCTCACCGAGGCCGACCTGGAGAGCCGCTACGAGACCGTGTGCGACCCCCGGCTGAACCGCAACCAGTCGCTCGAGCTGGCGTTCATGGTCGCCGAGCGCCTGTCGAGCGGGCGGATCAAGCGTCCGGCGGTCCCGGCGGTGGAGATCATCGACTTCTAGCGGGGCTTGGCCACCCGGGCGTCCGGGGGCAGGATCGGCGTATGCGGATCTCACATCTGGGACATTCATCGGTTCTCGTCGAGGTGGCCGACCGGCGCATCCTCATCGATCCGGGGAACTTCAGCGACGCCTGGCACGGGCTGCGCGATCTCGACGCCATCGTCGTGACCCACCAACACCCCGACCATGCCGATCCTGACCACCTTCCCGCGCTGGTCGCGGCGAACCCGGGCGCTGCCGTCCACGTCGAACCCACCGTGCCGGACCATGTCGACCTGCCCACCGCCCGGCGGCTGGCGGCCGACTCCGGCGTCGAGCTCGGCGCCGTGCGGATCCGGGCCGTCGGTGGGTGGCATGCGGTCATCCACCCCGACATCGCGCGGATCGGAAACGTCGGCATCGTGATCGCCGCGGAGGGCGAGCCCACGTTCTTCCACCCCGGCGACATGATCGACACCGTTCCCGCCGGCATCGACGTGCTGGCGGTGCCGACCTACGGTCCGTGGGCGGCGATGAAGGAGACCATCGACTTCGTCCGCGCCGTCGGCGCCCCGCAGGGCCTGATGATCCACGAGCAACTGCTGCAGGAGCGGGGATACCAACTGATCCGCGGCCGGGTCAACGCGATGACCGGCACTCGGGCCGATGAGCATCGCGGCATCCCCTGGGAGGTCACGGCCTCCTGAGGGGACCGGCAGGATCCGTCAGGGCGTCCGCCACCGCGTCCCGGGGCCGGGTGCCGTCAGGCCGCCCGGGTGAACAGCGCGCGCCGGATCGCCGCGCGAGGCAGCGGACGCCACGGGACGACCACCACGAGCATGGCCGCCAGGGTCATCGACCCGCCGAACACCAGGGCGGGTCCGAGGTGCTCGTGGGCGAACGCCACGGCGAACACGGTGGTCCACAGGGGTTCGGAGCACATGATCACCGCGGCTCGCACAGGGTCGATGTGGGCCTGGGCCCAGATCTGCAGCACGAGGGTGAGGGCGCCGCAGACGAGCGCGAGGTAGAGCAGCGCCAGCCACCAGGAGGCACGTGCGGGGACGTGGACGCCGCCGGGGATGGCGAACAGCGCCATGACCAGTGCGACGACCGCCGACTGCACCACGGCCAGCTGCACTGTGCGCTGCGGACGGCTCGCGCGTCCCGTCCAGACGATCTGACCCGCATAGAGCAGCGCGGAGGTGAGGGTCAGCGCCTCGCCGAGGCCGAAGCCGCCATGGGAGGCGCCCGGCACGACGGTGAATCCGGCGAGGGCGACCATGCTCAGCCCCACCGCGAGCCAGACCGAAATCTGCAGGCGCCGGAAGGACAGTACGGCCGCCAGGATCGGCGTGACGACGACGTAGAGACCGCTGAGGAAGGCGTTGACGGCAGGCGTGGTCGTCATCAGCCCCCACGTCTGGGTGAGTTGACCGCCGGCGAACAGCAGCCCGATGATCGTCCCGTCGCGCAGCGTCCGAAGGTCGAGGCGTCCGGCCCGGGGCAACAGGGCAAGGAGTGACACCGTGGCGACAGAGAACCTGACGGTCAGAAGATCTGCGGGAGAATCTGTTGCCAGAAGGCCCTTTGTGACGACATTTGTCGACCCCCAGAGGATCGCGAGCAGAATTATCGCTGCGAAAGCGAGGATTGACGACCGATTCTTCAGCACCAGGGAAGATTATCGGACGAAGTGGCCCGCCTCAAGTCGACGCGGCCGGATAATCCCTCGTGATGTGCCCGGATGGCGCGAAGTTTCTCCGCGCGACCGCTCAGCTGACGTAGACGGTGATGGTCGACCCCTGGGGACGCTGCCCGCCGCTCGGGACCTCCTGCGCGACGATGTTGAGTCGGAGCCACGACGGAGTGTTGTACTGCACGATGACGCTGAAGCCGGCCTGGGTGAGGATCGAACGTGCCTGGGACTCGGACTTCAAGCGCACGTCGGGGACGGTGACCATGACCGGTCCGAGGCTCTTGACCAGCGCGATCGTGTCGTTGCGGTAGCCGGTGCCACTGTTGGGGCTCTGCGAGATCACCTGGCCCTCGGGAACGGTCGAGGAGTGCGCGCTCGACACCGACACGGTGAAGCCCACATTCTGCAGCGCCGCGGTCGCGTCGGCGATCGGCTTCCCGACCATCGACGGGATGCTGATCGGCTGGCGCCCCTTGCTCACCACGAGGTCGATCGCGGTGTTGCGCCTGAGCTCCGTGCCCTCCTTCTGGGAGGCCGAGATGACCTGGCCCGGCGGCACGGTCTCGCTGTAGGCGGTGGTGACCTTGCCGACCGTGAGACTCGCGTCGGTGATCGCCTGCTCCGCGGAGGCCTGGGTGAGGCTGGCCACCTTGGGCATGGGATGCCGCTCCGGGCCGAGGGACACCCAGGCGGCCACCGTCGAGCCCTTGTCGAGGCTGGTGCCCGCCGTGGGCAGGGTGCGGATGACCAGGCCCTTCGAGACGGTCTCGGAGTATTCGTCGTGGAAGGTACCGGTGAGATGGTTGGCGGTCAGCGTCGATTCGGCGTCCTGCTGGTTCATGCCGGTGATCACCGGGGCCGTCACGATCTGGACCGCCTGCCACAGCCGCCAGCCGCCGTAGGTGCCGAGTGCCAGGAGCACCAACGCCACGAGGATGACGACACTGCGGCGCCGGCGCCGGCGGGCCACGACGCGTGAGTACCGTTCCCCGTGGTCGACCGGTGACAGGATCGGGCCGGTGACGGGCGAGAGTGCCGATCGCGGCGTGCGGGGTGTCGACACCCGCGGCAGGTCGCGGACGGGGAGCACCGGGCCGGGAACCTGCGGCCGCGTGTCCGGTGCGTGCAGGGGGTCGGGGCGGATGGGCTCAGTGGGGGACTCGGGTGAGTGGACCGGGAGCGCGTCGCCGACCGACGACCACATCGCACGGGTCAGGGCGGGATCGTCGACGACGCCCTGGTCGAGGGCCCGGCGCACCCGTCGCATCAGCCGCAGCAACTGGCGGGCGTCGGCCGGGCGCTCCGACGGGCGGCGCCTCGTGCAGGCGAGCACGAGTGCGTCGAGGTACGGGGGGATCGCCCGGCGGGCCGCCTCGTCGTCCAGTTGGGTCGAGGGTGCCGGGATGTCGTTGTGCACATGGGAGTACGCGACCTGGATGGGGACGTCGCCGGTGTGCGGCTTCTTGCCGGTGAGCATCTCGAACAGCACCACGCCCGTGGAGTAGACGTCGCCGCGGGAATCGGTGTAGCCGGTGGTCACGAGTTCGGGCGGCAGGTAGCTGACCGTGCCCATGAGCAGGCCCGCCGTCGCCGTGGCGGTCTGGGAGGTGATGGCCCGCGCCAGCCCGAAGTCGGCGACCTTGATCTGGCCGCGGTCGGAGATCAGCACGTTCTCGGGCTTGATGTCGCGGTGCACGATCCCGGCTTCGTGTGCGCTCGCCAGCGCGTGCACGACCGGTTCGAGCAGGTCGAGCGCGCGGATGGGGTCGAGGGTCCGCTCGCGGCTGATGACATGCCGCAGGGTTGAGCCCTCGACGTACTCCATCACGATGTACGGACGCCCGTTGTCACGGCCCTGATCGAAGACGCTGACGATGTTCGGGTTGGTGAGCATCGCCGCCGCCCGCGCCTCACGGTCGAAGCGCCGGGCGAACTCGGCGTCGTCGCCCAGGCCGTCGTGCATCACCTTGACGGCGACGGGACGGGCGAGGCGGCGGTCCTGCGCGCGGTAGACCGTGGCCATGCCGCCGCGGGCCAGCCTGGAAAGGATCTCGTACCGTCCGTCGAGCACCCGACCGACCAGAGGGTCGCCGATACTCGTCATGGTCACAACTGCTCCAAACACGGTCGGGGAAGAAGGCCGTGCCAGCCCTATGGGGCTTGATTCTAGGACTTCTCGTCAAGGTTCCCCGACAAGGCACCGCGGCGATCCCCGGGAAGGGACGTGGCCTCAGTGGTCGCGGCGCACCGACGCGATCGCGAGCGAGCGCAGGGCGAGGCGTCCGTCATCGCGCAAGGGAAGGTCGTCGAGCGCCGCCAGGGCCCGCTCCAGCCCCATGTCGATCATCCTCTCGACCCGTTCCCGGGCCCCGGAATCGGTGATGATGGTGCGCGCCCGGTCGATCTGTGCCGGGTCGAGGTCGGCGTTGCCGAGCAGTGACTGCAGCTCGGCCGCCTCCCGGGGGTCGGCCTCGGCCAGCGCGTGAGCCACCAGGACCGTGCGCTTGCCCTCGCGCAGGTCGTCGCCGGCGGGTTTGCCGGTGAGCGCCTCATCGCCGAACACGCCGAGCAGGTCGTCGCGGAACTGGAACGCCTGCCCGAGCGGCGAGCCGAATCCGGCGAGCCCGGCTACCAGCGCGGGGTCGGCCCCGGCGAGGGCGGCGCCGAACTGCACGGGACGCTGAACGGTGTAGCGGGCCGACTTGTACTCGACCACGCGTTCCGCGAGGGCGAGTGCCTCGGACACGTCGCCGGACAACGGCGCGTGCTGCGCGAGCACGTCGAGGAATTGGCCCGCGGTCACCTCGGTGCGCATGGCCTCGATGAGAGGCAAGGCGCCGCCGAGGGCCACCGGGTCGAGCCCGCTCTCGGACAGTTGCTGGGCGCTCCACATGATCAGCAGGTCGCCGAGCAGGATCGCGCCGGCCCGCCCGAAGGTCATCTGGTGACCCAGGCCGTCCATGTCCCCGTGCAACTGCTCGAACTGTCGGTGTGCCGCCGGGACGCCGCGCCGCGTGTCGGAGGCGTCCATGACGTCGTCGTGGATCAGCGCGCTGACGTGGAGCAGGTCGAGGCTGGCGCAGGCGCGCAACAGGGCGCCTGGGTCGGCGGGTTGCCCGGCGACGGCCGCATGTCCCCAGTAGCAGAACGCCGGGCGCAGGCGTTTGCCGCCGCCGGTGAACTGCCGCGCCATGTCGAGCACCGGCGCGAGTTCGGGGCCGATCCCCGCCATCTCGGCCTCCCGCGCGACGAGGAACCCGCTGATCGCCCCCGCGATCGCGTCGCGGAAGGACCGGCTCAGCGGCTCGGTGGCGTCGAAGCCCGATGTCGGGCGCGGGTCAGGTGTGACGGTCACCATCTGAGCCTATGCGCAGTCGGTGCCGGTTTTCTCCCTAGGCTGGACCGCATGCTCGACACCGTTCTGCCCGCCGACCCGGCCACGTCGGGCGTGTCCCTCGCGGGGCTCCTCGCCGACCGCGCCGCACGCGGGGACGGGCCGGTGTTCGGTTTCGAGTTCTTCCCGCCCCGCGACGAGGACGGGTCACGGTTGCTCGAGCGCTCGGTCGCGGCGCTCGAACCGCTGCACCCCGACTTCGTGTCGGTGACCTACGGCGCCAACGGCTCGAACCGCGACCGGACGCTGGCGGCGACCAAGTTCATGGCCGCCACACCGTTCCGGACCGTGGGGCATCTCACCTGCGCGGCCCAGTCACGCGACGGGATCAGCGCCACCATCGACGCGTACGCCGAGGCCGGAATCACGCACATCCTCGCGGTGCGGGGTGACATGCCGGGCGGGCCCGGCGTCCCGTGGCAGCAGCATCCCGAGGGGTTGGCCAATGCGACCGAACTCGTGCGACTGGTGAAGTCGCGGGGGGACTTCTGCGTGGGGGTGGCCGCGTTCCCCGACCCGCACCCCTCGACGGCCGACCCGGATCTCGACGCGCGGATCCTCGTCGACAAGGTCGGGGCGGGCGCGGAGTTCGCGATCACCCAGCTGTTCTTCCGGGCCGACGACTACTTCGCGCTCGTCGACAGGGTCCGGGCGCTCGGCTGCGATGTGCCGATCATCGCGGGGATCATGCCGGTCACCAGCGTCAACCAGGTGACGAAGTTCGCCCAGCTGTCGGGTGCCGAGATGCCCACCGTGGTGTCCGACCGGTTGCACGCGGTGGCCGGCGACGCGGACGCCGTGCGCGAGGTCGGCGCCGAGATCGCCACCGAGTTGGCGGTGGAACTGCTCCGGGGCGGGGCCCCGGGGCTGCAGTTCTTCACCCAGAACCGCTCGGTGGCTACCCGAGAGATTCTCGCCAGGCTGCTTGAGAGTCGCCGGTGGTGAAGCGGTCGATGAGGTCGATCGTGACCAGGCGCTGCGTCGGCCGGGTGAGCGCGACGTAGAGGACACGCTCGCCGCCGCTGGTCTCGGTGACGATGTCGTCGGGGGACACCACCACGACGGCGTCGTATTCGAGGCCCTTGCTCTGCAGTGGCGTGAGCACCGCCAGCCGGCTCCGTGCCGGGTGGCGGGCCGGCAGATGGTGGAGGCGGGCGATGAGACTCGGAGGGACGATGATGCCGATCGTGCCTTCGACCTCACCGGCGAGGCGGTCGACGAGCGTGTGGACCTCGTCGACCCACCTGTCGCGGGGCACCTGCAGCAGTTCGGGGTCGACGCCCGTGTGTCGCACGGCTCGCGGCAGCGAAGCCTCGGGGAACGCGTGGGTGATGACCTGCCCTGCGAGCTCGAACACCTCGGCGGGACTGCGGTAGTTGATGCGCAGCTCGAAGCTGCGCGACGGTGCCGTGCCGACCAGGTCGCGGATCGCGGCCCCCGTCTCGTGGACGTCGGGCCATGACGACTGTGCCAAGTCGCCGACCAGCGTCCACGACGCCTGCGGACCGCGCCGGCGCACCATCCGCCACTGCATCGGCGTGATGTCCTGCGCCTCGTCGACGAGCACGTGGGCGAACGTGTCGACCGGCTCGTCGTCGTCCTCGTCGGTACTGCGCTCGTCACGCAGCCAGTCGGCCATGGTCACGAGTTCTTGAATCTCGCCCCCCTCGACGAACACGTCGGGCTCGTCGTCGGGCTCGGCGGGAGCACGGCCCACCAGGGTCGCCAGCTCGTCGAGCAGCGCGATGTCGGAGACGGTGAACTGGGCGCCGGCCAGGCGGTCGGGCACCGAGAGGTCGACATGCTCGTAGCTGGCGGCGAGGACGTCGCGCTCCTGGTCGTTGAGCAGGTCGGAGGCCAGGGCGTCGAGCAGGTCGCGGTCGCCCAGACGGCCAAGGGCCTGCCGGGGTGTGACCACCGGCCACCAGGCATTGAGGAACATGCGGTAGCCGGCCTGGCTCTGCACCAGATCGTCGAACTGGTCGCGGTCGAGGTCGGGGGGACGCGAGCCGCCGGTGTCGAAGCGGTGCCACAGGGCGTTGAGGATCGCGTGCTCGGCGGCCGGGCGTCCCCGGTTGAGCTGATGGGTCGCCAACACATCGCGGCGGATCCGCTGCAGCCGGGTGCGGTCGAGGATCAGGACGTCGCCCTTGACCGTGGCCCTCAGCGGCTGGGCGAGGTCGTCGACGAGCGGCTCGGAGACGACGCGGCGCAGCAGGGTCAACATGCGCGGGCTGCCCTTGATGGCCGCGGCCGCCGCGGAATCGTTGCGTTCGGCGACGAAGCCCAGGGTGTCGATGGCGAGCGAGCCGATCGAGCGCAGGGTGACGGAATCCTCGCCCAGGCTCGGCAGCACCCGCTCGATGTAGTTCATGAACAACGCCGAGGGGCCGACGACCAGCACGCCGCCCTTCTCGAGCCGCTTGCGGTTCGTGTAGAGCAGGTAGGCGGCCCGGTGCAGCGCCACCACGGTCTTGCCCGTTCCGGGGCCGCCGGTGATGATCGTCACCCCCTGGTAGGGGGCGCGGATCGCCTTGTCCTGCTCGGATTGGATGGTGGCGACGATGTCGCGCATCTGGGGGCCGCGCGCCCTGGTGAGGGCGGCCATCAGCGCGCCCTCACCGATGATCGGGAGGGTGGTGGCGTGGGAGGAATCGAGCAGATCGTCCTCGATGCCCACGACCTTCTCGCCCCGCGTGCGCAGTACCCGACGGCGGATGACCTCGAGCGGATTGTTGGCGGTCGCCCGGTAGAACGGCTCGGCCGCGGGAGCGCGCCAGTCGATGACCAGCGGTTCGTAATCGTCGTCACGGACGCCGAGCCGACCGATGTGACGCGCCTCGCCGTCGGTGAGATCGATCCGCCCGAACACGAGTCCTTCGTGCTCGGCGTCGAGACTGGCCAGGCGCCGGGCGGCCTGGAAGGAGAAGGCGTCACGCTCGAACAGGGCGGTGCCGTGCTCCTCGCGCAGGAAGTCGGCCCGATCGCTGAGATAGCGGGACCGACCCTCGCGCTCGATCTGGCGGGCCGAGGCGGTGTCGATCTCGAGCTGTGCGTAGACCCGGTCGACATGGACCTGTTCGGCGGCGAGTTCTCTGGCGAGACGGTCGGGTGTTGTGACGTGTTCGGGTGCCTCCGGTGCGCTGAATGCCTTGTCGGCCTGAGACTCACCCACGGACGAATCCCCCAATGACAGGTCTCCCTCGGTTGATGGTGCGGCGTTCAGATCCCATGGTGATGGAGCAGCCACGTACCTTTCCTCACTGATGGTGACTATCTACCCTACTCCTCGGCCGCGGAGGCCGGCATCACGACGGCCGGGGGGCGCGGGGTCCCCGGTTGGTCGGACGGATGTCCTCGCCGGTGAGCGATTCGTGGATTTCGTACACCGCCAGCGCCGCGGACAGCAGCTCGGCCCATGGCTCATTGCCGGCAGGACCGGCGGCCGACGCCTGCCAGCGTCCGTCGGGGCCGTGCAGGGATGGCCGGGCCAGCCACGATCGCCACGAGGCCGGCGCCAGCCCCCATTCGGGACTCGGGGTCGCGGAGCGGTGGTCGTGTTCGATCATCTCGATCACCTCGCCCGCCGGACGCCGCCAGCGCACGATCGGTCCGGCGTCGTGATGCTCGATGGTGCAGGCGATCCCCGGCGGGGTGGCGCCGTCGTGGGGGGAGGTGTCGCGGGGGAGGGTGTCGCGGCGGACGGCCGGGGCGAGGGCAGGTGGGGCGGTGCGGCGTCCGAGCCACCCGGTGGGGGGGGCGGGGCGGGCGTCGAGTTCGGCGTCGGGATGGCCGGGCAGCCCGTCGGGGGTGTCGTGGACCTCGACCCTGCGCTGGGCCAGACGCTCGACGAGCACGTCGATGAGCCTGCCCGCGGGCTGGGGGTGCCCGGTGTCCTCGTCGACGAGGTTCCACCGGCCGAACTGCCGGTCGATGGCCGCGCGGGTCAGCAGCAGCGCCGGGGCCGACCCGTCGGCAGCACCGGCGATCGGGGCCAGACTGGTGACCACGCGAGCCAGGTGGGGTTCGCGCAGGCGTGCCGCGATCTGCTCCAGGCTGTGCCGGGCCCAGACCGCGCGCCGCTCGTCGCGCGTGAGGGTGGGCGGACGCGGGTGTTCCGCCCCCAGTCGGCGTAGCGCGAGCCACACCTCGCCGGCCTCGTCGAGCAGTGTCGACCATCGTTCCGCCGCCGGCTCCCCGAACGCGTCGGCCACCGCGTGGAACTGGGCCCCGCGCTCCGCCGGCAGCAGCAGCCGGCGTCCGTCGGGGAAGAGGTGCTCTGTGGGTGGGGCCGGGGCCAGGGTGAGGTGGTGGCGGGCGAGTTCGGCGTCGAAGGCGCGCCCGGACTTGCGCAGGAGGTCCATCCAGGCGGCGCGCAGCGCGACCGTCTGCGGCAACGAATCGGGGACGCCGTCGCCGCCGGCCCAGTGTCCCCCCAGGGGTTCAGATCGG
>JAJXWF010000107.1 GCA_021781735.1 Actinomycetes bacterium | reverse complement strand
GGCCAAGTCGTACGCCGGAGGGACGAGTCGTACGCCGCACGGGCGCCCGTCGTCGCCGGATCGCTCCGTGAGATGCGGCTCAGGCGACGGGGGTGACGAGCTCGACGGCGACGTCGAGAGGCAGCGGAGCCTCGATCCACTCCATTTCGCCGGTGATCCGGCCCACCGCGCGAAGGTCGGCCTCGATGTCGCGCAGCCGGTCGAGGACCTCGCCCTGTCCGCGGACCTCGGTGCGCAGCACCTCGGTCTTCATCGAGACCTTCGCGGTCGACTTCGCCCCGCGCAACGCGACGAGGATCTGGGCGAGGTCGCTCAGCAGTTGGGAGATTCCGCGCGTGCCGATCTCGTCCTCACCGGGCCAGGACGCCGTGTGCACCGAACCCTGCTGCCACCAGCTCCACACCTCCTCGGTGACGAAGGGCAGGAATGGGGCGAACAGTCGCAACAGCACGGACAGGGCGGTCCGCAGGGCCACCACCGCGGACGCGGACTCGTCGGGCCCCTGCGCGCCGTACGCGCGTTCCTTGACCGTCTCGAGGTAGTCGTCGCAGAAACCCCAGAAGAAGGACTCCGACACCTCGAGGGCGCCGGTGTACTCGAAACGCTCGAACGCGTCGGTGGCCTGGAAGACGACGCCCTTGAGGGTCTCGAGCATCGCCCGGTCGAGCGGGTTGGTGACCGCCGACTGGTCGGACGTCGACGTCGGCATGCTCAGCACGAACTTGCTGGCGTTGAGCACCTTCATCGCGAGGCGGCGTCCGACCTTCATCTGGGTTTCGTCGAACGGGGAGTCCATGCCCGGGCGGGCCATCGCGGCTCGCCAGCGCACGGCGTCCGCGCCGTAGCGTTCGAGGATGTCGCTCGGCACCACGACGTTGCCCTTCGACTTGCTCATCTTCTTGCGATCCGGATCGACGACGAAACCGGAGATGCTCGCCCGCCTCCACGGCACCGTGCCGAATTCAAAGTGCGAGCGCACGACCCGGCTGAACAGCCAGGTGCGGATGATGTCGTGGGCCTGCGGGGCGAGATCCATCGGGAAGGTGAGCCGGAACAGCTCGTCGTCGCGCAGCCAGCCGCAGACGATCTCGGGGGTCAGCGAGCTCGTGGCCCAGGTGTCCATGACGTCCGGGTCGCCGACGAAGCCGCCCGGAACTCCCCGCTGGGACTCGTCGAAGCCGTCGGGCGCCTCGGAGCTCGGGTCGACCGGCAGGCGGTCGGCTGCTGCGACGATCGGGGCGGAGTGGTCGGGCTGGCCGTCGGCGTCCACCCGGTACCAGACCGGGAACGGGACCCCCATGAACCGCTGCCGCGAGATGAGCCAGTCGCCGTTCAGGCCAGACACCCAGTTGTCGTAGCGGTGGCGCATGTGCTCGGGCACCCACTGCAGTTCGCTGCCGCGCGCCAGCAGGGCCGCCTTGAGGTCGTCGTCGCGGCCGCCGTTGGTGATGTACCACTGGCGGGTCGAAACGATCTCGAGGGGCTTGTCGCCCTTCTCGTAGAAGTTCGCCATGCGCTGGGTCGGACGCGGTTCGCCCTCCATCTCGCCGGTCTGCTGCAGCTTCTCCACGATCGCCGCGCGGGCGGAGAACGCCGTCTTGCCGGCCATCTCGGCGTAGAAGCTGCCGTCGGCGAGCCAGTCGGGTGTCTCGGCCTGGAGGCGCCCGTCGCGGTTGATGATCGTGCGCATGGGCAGATTCAGTTCCCGCCACCATTGGACGTCGGTGAGGTCGCCGAAGGTGCAGCACATCGCGATGCCCGCACCCTTGTCCATCTCGGCGGCGCTGTGCGCGAGGACGGGGATCTCGACGCCGAACAGTGGCGAGGTGACCGTGGATCCGAACAATGGCTGGTAGCGCGCGTCGTCGGGGTGGGCGATCAGCGCGCACACACTGGGGATCAGCTCGGGACGGGTGGTCTCGATGTGTACGTCACCGCTGCCGTCGCTCTTGTGGAACGCGATCCGGTGGTAGGCGCCAGGGTAGTCGCGGGCCTCGAGTTCGGCCTGGGCGACGGCGGTCTGGAACGTCACGTCCCACATCGTCGGGGCCTCCGACAGGTAGGCCTCACCGCGCTCGAGGTTGTGCACGAAGGCGAGTTGGGCGATCCGCTGCGATTCCCGCGAAACGGTCGAGTAGAGGGTGTTGTCCCAGTCGACCGACAGCCCGACGCGGCGCCACAACTGCTCGAACACCTGCTCGTCGATGGCTGTGAGCCGCTCACACAACTCCACGAAGTTGCGGCGACCGACCGAGACCTGGCGCTTGGGATCCGCCTTGGCGGGCGGCTCGAAGCCGGGGTCGTAGGGCAGCGACGGGTCGCAGCGGACGCCGTAGTAGTTCTGCACCCGCCGTTCGGTGGGCAGCCCGTTGTCGTCCCAGCCCATCGGATAGAAGACGTGCTTGCCGCGCATGCGCTGGTAGCGGGCGACGATGTCGGTGTGGGTGTAGCTGAACACGTGCCCGACATGCAGGGAGCCCGACACGGTCGGCGGGGGAGTGTCGATCGAGAACACCTGGTCGCGGCGCTCGGGACGGGTGAAGGCGTAGACCTGCGCCTCCTGCCACCGGGCCGCCCACTTGTCCTCGAGGCCCTCCAGCGCGGGCTTGTCGGGCACGATCGGGCTGGTCATCTCTGCTGAGCTCACCCGGCGATTCTACGGAATCGCCGGGTGAGCTCGTGACGCGTGGACCCGGGCGTGGCACCCGGGGTTCGGGTCAGCCGTTCAGGGCGGTGGTGATGGCCGCCAGCACCGCGTCGGCGGTGGGCTGCGTGGTGGCCAGGTTGAGGGTGACGGTCTTGCCGTTGCCGCTGACCTTGAACGTGGGGGTGCCGGTGACACCCGCCTGCTCGGCGGCGGTGTTGACTGCCTGGACAAACTTCAGCGTGGCCTTGGTGTCGTAGCACTGCTGGAACTTGGTGAGGTCCGCGCCGGTGATACCGGCGTCCTGGGCGAAGGTCACCCGCAACTGCTGATCGGTGTAGCCCGCGCCCTCAGTGGTGGGCTGGTTGGCGTACACCACGTCGTGGTACTTCTCGAACTTGCCCACGGTGTCGGCGCACGCGGCGGCCACGGCAGCGCGGGTCGAGGCGTCGTTCTTCAGGTTCGTGTCGAGGAACGTCATCGTGCGGTACTCGAGCTTGATCTTGCCCTGGCTCACCAACTGGTTGAACGCCGGGCCGAACGTCGTGTAGTACTCCTTGCAGATGGGGCACTGGTAGTCCTGGTACTCCATCAGGGTCGGGGCGGACGCCGCCGGCGTCGCGGCGCCGGCCGGGTGCACGGTGATCCCGACGTCGCCGACCGCGTTCGGCGGGGTGATCTGCGTTCCGGTGGCCGTGGGAGTCGTCTGGCGCGACGCCACGCCCCACCAGACGGCGCCACCGATGAGGACGACGGCGACGATGGCCGAGATCACCACGATGAGGCGGGTGCGCTGCTGGCGTTTGGCCTCCGCCAACTGGCGTTGGCGCAACTGCTCGCGGCGGCTCATCGGCTTGGTGGGCTGGGAGTTGCTCATGTTCAGCTCCTCAGGGATGGGTCGGCGGACGGACTGGGGGATGTGGTGTCGTCGTCGCCGACGGTTAGGCCCATGAAGGGGCCGGACAGCCACTGGTCGACGCTGGGGAACGATCGGGGGCGCAGCACGAGCCAGAGTCCCCCGAGCAGAGCGAGGGTGTCTCGGATGATGTCCTGCGGGTACGTGGTCTGGCCGGCGGCGACCTGGCCGCCGGTGCCGAAGCAGCCGCAGTCGATGCTGTAGCCCTTGGCCCACACCCAGGCGATCGAGAAGATGAACACCGCCATGAGCAGCGCGCCCAGGGCGGCGCTGACCGGGATGAACGCACCGGCCAGCACCAGCAGGCCGACGAGCACCTCGAGCGGCGGGATGGAGTAGCCGAGGATCTTGGTCCACGCGTACGGCACCAGGTGGTAGGCGTTGATGTCGAGGGCGAACTTCGCCAGGTTGCCCAACTTGATGATTCCGGCCACCAGCAACATGCCCCCCAGGTAGAGGCGTGCGGCCAGGGACACCCAGGTGCGCCAGTCCCTCCAGGGACGTGACGGTGCGGCATCGATCACGGGCTCGATCATAGCGGGGCCCCTCAGCGCGGCCCCGAGCCCGGATCGCTGGGCCCGCGTCCCTGCTGCGCAGTGGTGACGCCGCGCGCGTCGAGGCGCGTCTGGGTAGGCTTGGCGATCATGTCTCCCACCTCCGCCCCCCGCACCGGTTCCGCGCGCCACGACGAGGTGGTGGCCCAGTTGTACTCCCGCTGGCCCGAACATCGCATCGCCCCGTCCCTCGGCCGGATCCAGGCTCTGTGCGACCTGCTCGCCTCCCCCGAGAAGGCCACGCCGGTCATCCAGGTGGCCGGCACCAACGGCAAGGGCAGCACCGCGATCATCATCGACGCGCTGCTACGTGCGACCGGACTGCGCACCGGCCGCATGACCAGCCCCCACCTGCTCGACGTCCGCGAGCGGATCAGCATCGACGGGGAGCCGATCTCTGCCGACCTGTTCGACGATCTCTACGACCAGATCGCGCCGCTGGTCGAGATGGTCGATGCCCGGTTGATCGACGGGGTGCGGATGACCGCGTTTGAGGTGTACACGGCGCTCGGGTTCGCCGCGTTCGCCGACGCCCCCGTCGATGTGGCGATCGTCGAGGTGGGTCTGGGGGGCACCTGGGACGCCACCAACGTCGCCGATGCGACGGTCGCGGTGGTGTGCCCGGTCGACTTCGACCACACTCACATCCTCGGGTCGACCCTGGAGGAGATCGCCGGTGAGAAGGCGGGCATCATCAAGCCCGGCAGCACCGCCGTATTGGCCGCGCAGCATCCCGAGGCGGCGACAGTGCTGCTCGACCGGTGCGCCCAGGTCGGTGCCCATCCCGTGCTCGAGGGTGTCGACTTCGCGGTGCTCGACCGCGCCGGGGCGGTCGGCGGACAGATGCTGCGGCTGCAGACGGCGTCCGGCCCGCTTGGCGACCTGTACCTGCCCCTGTTCGGTGCCCACATGGCCGAGAACGCCGCGGTCGCGGTGGCGGCGGTTGAGCAGTTCCTCGGCGGCAAGGAACTCGACGCCCAGATCATCAACGACGGTTTCGCCGGCGTCCTGGCCCCGGCCCGGCTCGAAGTGCTGCGCCGCTCGCCCACGGTGCTGCTCGACACCGCGCACAATCCCCACGCGGCCCGCGCCCTCGTGGAATCCGTCGAGGAGAACTTCGGGTTCCCCCGGTTGATCGGCGTCGTCTCGATGATGGCCGACAAGAACATCGACGAGGTGCTGCGGGTGTTCTCCGAGGCGATGACCGACGTTGTGGTCACTCGCGTGTCATCGACCGACCGGGCGCTGGGCATCGGCGAACTCGTCGACCGGGCCTCCGGGGTCTTCGGGGCCGACCGTGTCGAGAGCGCCCCCACCTACGCCGAGGCCGTCGAACTGGCGATGCGGCTCGCCGACGAGGCGGGCCCGGCCGCCGGAGTCCTCATCGCGGGTTCGGTGATCGGGGCGGGGGAGGCCCGGGCACTGTTCGTGTCGCCCGATCGGGACCGGGACCGCGAGCCGATGGTGACGGTCGGCATCGGGGAGCCGGTCGATCCCGCGTCGGACTGGCCCGCGTCCGACGACGATCCGCAGGGCCTGTGATGGGTCTGGTCCCCGGCAACCCGATGATCCGCGTGCTGTCGCTGCAACTGTTGTTTGACGTCGTCGTGTTCGGACTGGCCTACCCGGGCATGGTGATCGTCTCGAACGTCGGAGCCCTGCCGGCCGGCCTCGCGGCCGGTGGCGCCGCGGTGCTGGCGATCGCCTCGGCCGCCACCCTGCGCCGCCCGACCGGCTGGCCGCTGGCGTGGGCCACGCAACTCTCAGGCATCCTGCTCGGCCTGCTCACGCCGATGATGTACCTCGTCGGAGCCATCTTCGCGCTCATCTGGGTGATGAGTTTCGTGCTCGGCCGGCGGATCGACCGGGCCGGTACTGTGGGGGCATGACTGACGTGCCCGCGCCCGGAATTGAACGCACCCTGGTCCTCGTCAAGCCCGACGCGGTGGCGCGTGGGTTGACGGGGGCGATCCTGGCCCGGTACGAGCAGAAGGGGCTGCGGGTGCTCGCCTTGGAGTTGCGCAGCATCGACCGCGGGTTGGCGGCTCGCCACTATGCCGAGCACGTGGGCCGTCCCTACTACCCCGGACTCGAGGACTTCATCGTGTCGGGTCCGCTCGTCTGCCTCGTGCTCGAGGGCGAGCGCGCGATCGCCGCGGTTCGGTCTCTCAACGGTGCCACCGACGGTGTCGAAGCCGTCCCCGGGTCGATCCGCGGCGATTTCGGCACGTCCAAGAGCCTCAACCTCGTCCACGCGTCCGATTCGCCCGAGTCGTCTCGGCGCGAAATCGGCATCTGGTTCCCCCACCTCGTGGCCTGAGTCCGCGGTCATGACCTCCTACCCGACCGAGCCGTGGCAGGGCGACCGGACGCCGGTCGCCGCGCCCTACGTGATCACCGCGCCCGCAACCAGGCGGCAGTCGGCCTTCCCGGCGGCACCCGCCAGCTATCCCACCTTCTGGCGGGGGCCGCGCTGGCGCTGGTGGAAGGCGTTGGTCATCCTCGTCGTCGGCGGGGTGTTCTTCCTGGTCGACCAGACCGTCGCCGTGCTCATCGCCGCGACCATCGACGCGATCTCCGGACGAGTGCCGTTCAGTCAGTTCGTCACCTCGGCCAGTCAGGGGACGATCGTCACCACCCCGGCGATCTTCATCGCGAACAACCTGTCGCTGGTCGTGCTGGTTCCGGCCGCCATGCTGATCAGCTGGGCGGTCACGGGCCAGCGTCCGCGCTGGTTGTCGTCGATCAGCGGCGGCATCCGATGGCGCTGGCTCGGGCTGTGCCTGGCGATGGCCGCCCCGTTATGGGTGGTGCTCGTGGTCATCCAGTTCTTCGGGTCGGGTGGCCTGGCCGGCAACCCCCTGCACGTCACCGGTGACACGCTGCCGTTGCTGCTCGCGGTGATCCTCACGACGCCCCTGCAGAGCGCCGGCGAGGAGTACACGTTCCGCGGCGTGATCAACCGGAGCGTTGCGAGTTGGGTGCCGCACGAGATCGGTGGGGCGTTGGCCGGCGGACTGGTGAGTTCGACGTTGTTCATGCTCGCCCATGGCGCCGGTGACCCCTGGCTGAACCTCTTCTACTTCTGCTTCGGAGCGATCGCGACGTTCCTCACGTGGCGCACGGGTGGGCTCGAGGCCTCGATCGCGATGCACGTGGTCAACAACATCACCTCCGAGTGGTCACTGCCGTTCGTCAACATCGCGGGCATGTTCGACCGGCAGGACGGGACGGCCGGACCCGGCGTCCTCATCCAGCTGTCCCTGCCGGTGATCGCGCTGGTGCTCATCGTGTGGCAGGCGAGGCGCCGCGGGATCGCGCATCGTGCGACGCCGGAGCAACCCACGGTATGGGCACCGAACGGTCCGTCGGCCTCCCCGCAGTGGCCGGAAACATCGGCCGGGCCGCAGCCCTCGCCGTGGCTCGAGCCCGGCCGGCAGCAGTCGCCGTCCGAACCGCACCCGCCGACGTCCGCCCCGCCCGGAGAGCACCCCGCGCCGCCCTCAGACCCGCGGTCGTGACCGGGACCGCCGCTGCGGTCACGGCCGATCCGGCGCACCCGTGCGTAAACTTGCTCAACCATGAGCACCTCCACCACGACCGACGCTCGATCGACCACGCCGGGTGAATCGCTGTTCCCAGCGCTGGAGCCGCTGCTTGCGCGGGTGAGCAAGCCGATCCAGTACGCCGGCGGCGAACTCAACAGCGTGGTGAAGCCGTGGAACAAGGTCGACGTGCGCTGGTGCCTCATGTATCCCGATGCCTATGAGGTCGGTCAGCCCAACCAGGGGATCGCGATCCTTTACGAGATCCTCAACGAGCGCGACTGGATCCTCGCCGAACGCACGTACGCGGTGTGGCCGGACCTCGCCGGACTCATGCGGTCCCACGCCATCCCGCAGTTCACGCTCGATGCGCACCGTCCCGTGCGCGGATTCGACATCCTCGGTGTCAGCTTCTCCACCGAACTGGGTTACACCAACCTGCTCGAGGCTCTCGACCTGGCGGGCATCCCGCTGCACAGCGTCGAGCGTGGTGACGACGACCCGATCGTGGTGATGGGTGGTCACGCGGCGTTCAACCCCGAGCCGATCGCCGACTTCATCGACGCCGCCGTCCTCGGTGACGGCGAGGAGGCGAGCCTGCTGGTCAGCGGCATCGTGCAGGCTTGGAAGGCCGACGGGCGTCCGGGTGGGCGCGACGGGCTGCTGCTCCAGTTGGCCGGTACGGGCGCCGTGTACGTGCCGAAGTTCTACGACGTCGACTACCTGCCCGACGGGCGGATCCGTCGGGTGGCGCCGAACCGTCCCGGCGTCCCGTTCCAGGTGCGCAAGCACACGCTGATGGACCTCGACCAGTGGCCGTACCCGAAGAAGCCGATCGTGCCGCTCGCCGAGACGGTGCACGAGCGGTACTCGGTCGAGATCTTCCGCGGCTGCACCCGGGGATGCCGGTTCTGCCAGGCCGGAATGATCACCCGGCCCGTGCGAGAGCGCAACATCGAGACCATCGGCGCCATGGTCGCCGGGGGGCTCGAGGCCACCGGGCTCGAGGAGGTGGGGCTGCTGTCGCTCAGCTCCGCCGACCACTCGGAGATCGGCGAGATCACCAAACAGCTCGCCGACCGCTACGAGGGCACCAATGTGTCGCTGTCGCTGCCCTCGACGCGGGTCGACGCGTTCAACATCGACCTGGCCAACGAACTGTCCCGCAACGGTCGCCGTTCGGGCCTCACCTTCGCTCCCGAGGGCGGCAGCGAGCGGATGCGCAAGGTGATCAACAAGATGGTCACCGAGGACGACCTCATCGGCACCGTGGCCACCGCGTTCGGCAACGGCTGGCGCCAGGTGAAGCTGTATTTCATGTGCGGGCTGCCCACCGAGACCGACGAGGACGTGCTGGGGATCGCATCGATGGCACGGCGGGTCATCGAAACGGGCCGCAGGGCCGCGGGCAGCCGGGACATCCGCTGCACGATCTCGATCGGCGGCTTCGTGCCCAAACCGCACACCCCGTTCCAGTGGGCCGCCCAGGCGTCCCCCGAGACCATCGACCACCGGCTGCAGCTGCTGCGCGACACGATCCGGGCCGACAAGCAGTACGGCCGGGCCATCGGCATGCGCTACCACGACGGCAAGCCCGGCCAGATCGAGGGACTGCTGAGCCGCGGTGATCGTCGGGTCGGACGGGTCATCGAGGCCGTCTGGCGTGACGGAAGCAGGTTCGACGGATGGAGCGAGCACTTCTCCTACGACCGCTGGGTGAGGTGCTCCGAGGAGGCGCTGGCCGGCGACGGGGTCGACCTCGACTGGTACACCACCCGCGAGCGTGACTACGACGAGGTGTTCCCGTGGGACCACCTCGACTCGGGCCTCGACCGCGACTGGCTGTGGGAGGACTGGCAGGAGGCCATCGACGAGGTCGAGGTCGACGACTGCCGCTGGACGCCGTGCTACGACTGCGGGGTGTGTCCCCAGATGGACACCCAGATCCAGATCGGGCCGTCGGGGCTGACCCTGCTGCCGATGCCGAGCGTGCGCGCCGACCTGCTCGCCGAAGCCTGAGCGCGGTCGCCGCTGTCGTCCGCGGGGGCCTCAGTCGATGCCGAGTTCGTCCTCGATCGTGTCGGCGCGCATCGCCATGGTGCCGAGTACCGACATCGGGGCGAACATCACGAGCAGTGCGATCAGCGGAATGGTCCACGAGTGGGTCAGCTCGTGCAGCACACCCATGCCGAACGGGCCGAGCGCCGCGAGGAGATACCCGACGCTCTGAGTGAAGCCGCTGAGCGCCGAAGTGCCGGCCGACGTGCGGGCGCGCAGCCCGAACATCGCGAGGATCATCGGGAACGACGATGTGCCCACCGCCAGCAGCGCGGCCCACAGCACCCCCAGTGCGATCGGACGCGGGGCGACCAGTAGTCCGATGGAGGCGATCGCTCCCGAGGCCATCACCAGCGCCAGCAAGCGTATGGGTCGCTGATTGCGGATCATGTACGCGGGCCACAGGAACGCGAGCGGGATCCCCGTCCCGGTCGCCACGGCGAGCATGACACCACCCTGGGCCTCGCTGTAGCCGGCGTCCACGTAGATCGTCGCCAGCCATCCGAAGACCGAGTAGGCCATGCCCGACTGGATGGCGAAGAACAGCGCCATCACCCAGCCGAGGCGGGTGCGGGCCACGTGAGCGAGTGAGATGTGGCGCGTGGCCTCGGCAGAGACCGGAGGCCGTCGGCCGGCGGCGAGGATCGCCCACGGGATGATGGCGATCGCGGCCACGCCGCCGCCGATGGCGAACGCGTTCCGCCAGCCGCCGAATGCCTGAGCCGTGGGCACGACGAGCATCCCGGCCAGGGTGAGCCCGATCGTCATCGACAACGAGTACAGCGCGGTGATCAGGCCGATGCGATCGGGGAAGTGCGCCTTCACCAGGCTCGGCAGCAGCACGTTGGCCGTGGCCATGCCCGACAGCGCGACGGCCGACAGCAGCAGGAACACCCACGCCGACGAGACGTAGGCCCGCG
>JAJXWF010000106.1 GCA_021781735.1 Actinomycetes bacterium | reverse complement strand
TTCCGCGGGACGCCACGCCCGAGCAGATCAAGAAGGCCTACCGGCGGATGGCGATGAAGGTGCACCCCGACGTCGCCCAGGAGCCGGACGCCGCCGAGAAGTTCAAGCAGGTGCAGGAGGCCTACGAGGTGCTCCACGACCCGCACAAGCGGGACATCTACGACCGCGGTGGCGATCCCCTGGGGGGTGGCTACGGCGGGGGATTCGGCGGATTCAGCCAGGGCGGATTCAGCGGCGGATACGACTTCACCAACCTCGTCGACGCCATGTTCGGCGCCGCCACCTCGCGCGGGCCCCGGTCGCGGGTGCGCCGCGGCCAGGACGCGCTGGTGCGGATGGACCTCAGCCTCGCCGACGCCGCCTTCGGCGTCACCAAACCGCTGAGCGTCGATACGGCGGTCGTCTGCCCCCGGTGCAGCGGATCGGGGGCCGCTGACGGCTCCCAGCCGGTCACCTGCTCGTTGTGCGACGGACGGGGCGAGGTCACCCAGGTGCAGCGCTCGTTCCTCGGCGACATCCGGACCTCGCAGCCCTGCCCCCAGTGCCGCGGCTTCGGTACGATCATCCCGCATCCGTGCGGCGAGTGCTCCGGTGAGGGACGTGTGCGCAGCAACCGCACCATCAACGTCAAGATCCCCGCCGGCGTGCACACCGGCAATCGCATCCATCTCGAGTCGCACGGCGAGGTCGGGCCGGGTGGAGGGCCGGCCGGTGACCTCTACGTCGAACTGCACGTGCTCGACCACGACACGTTCAGGCGCGACGGCGACAACCTCGAGACGGTCGTCAAGATCCCGATGACCGCCGCGGCCCTCGGCACGACGATCACCCTGCGCACCCTCGAGGCGGAACGGGACGACTCCCGGCCCGAGGATCGTCAGGTCGAGGTGACGGTGCCCGCGGGAACCCAGCCCGGCACCCGGGTGGCGCTGGCCGGCCGTGGCGTTTCCCGGCTCCGGGGTGGCGGACGTGGCGACCTGGGTGTCACGTTCCTCGTGCAGACACCCAGTCGCCTCGACGACGAGCAGCGCGAGCTGCTGCGACGACTCGCTGAACTGCGCGACGAGACCACCGTCACGGCGAACCACCAGCCCCCCAACAGGTCGGTGTTCGGACGTCTCAGGGAGGCCTTCGGCGCATGACCGACGCGCTGTTCCTGGCCGACCGCCCGGCCGACGTCACCGGCGCCTCCGTGGGCGAGATCGTCACGATCACAGGCGACGAGGCACGGCACGCGGTCGCGGTCCGGCGGGTCCGCCCCGGCGAGCGGGTGTGTCTCGCCGACGGTGAGGGGCACGGCGTCCGAGGAGAGGTCGTCGAGGCCGATCGGCAACGGCTCGCGGTGCGGGTGGCCGAGATCGTGGCAGCGCCGCGCCGACCCGTGCGCTACACGGTCGTCCAGGCACTCGCCAAGGGTGACCGGGGGGACACGGCGGTCGAGACGCTCACCGAACTGGGTGTCGACGAGATCGTCGCCTGGCAGGCGGCCCGCTGCGTGGTGCGCTGGGAGGCGAAGGCCGACAAGGGCCTCGCGAAGTGGACCGCCGCGGCGAGAGGGGCGGCCAAGCAGTCCCGCCGGCTGCGGGTGCCCTCAGTTCGCTACGCGACCACCTCCGAAGTTGTCACCCTGGTCCGGGAGGCAGACCTGGCGGTCGTGCTGCACGAATCCACCGACCGGTGGTTGCGCGATGTCCCACTGCCCGCATCCGGGTCGGTGGTGTTCATTGTCGGGCCGGAAGGTGGCGTCAGCGACGAGGAACTCGCGGTGTTCACCGGCGCCGGGGCCCGCCTGGCGCTGGTGAGCGACGGCGTGCTGCGTACCTCGACCGCCGGGACAGTTGCCCTCGCGCAGGCGACCGCGCTGGCCCCGGCATGACCACCGGCTTCTCCTTCGAGCGCACCGCCGAACTGGCGAACGGACTCGGGCGGGCGGGCGTCATCCACACCCCCCACGGGGACATTCGGACACCGGCGTTCGTCGTCGTGGGCACCAAGGCGAGCGTCAAGGGCGTCGTACCCGAGGCGGTCGCCGCGCTCGGAGCCCAGGCAGTGCTCGCCAATGCCTACCACCTCTACCTGCAACCCGGGCCCGCGATCATCGACGCCGCCGGCGGACTGGGCCGGTTCATGAACTGGCCCGCGCCCACGTTCACCGACTCGGGCGGGTTCCAGGTCCTCAGCCTCGGCGCCGGCTTCAAGAAGGTGCTGTCGATGGACTCGGCGCGCCACACCAGCGAGCAGGTCATCGCCGGTGGACGTGACCGGCTCGCGACGGTCGACGACGACGGCGTCACGTTCGTCAGCCACCTGAACGGCAGCCGGCACCGGTTCACGCCCGAGGTGAGCATGCGCGTCCAGCACCAGCTCGGCGCGGACGTCATCTTCGCCTTCGACGAGTTGACGACACTGCTCGACACGCGGGTCTACCAGGAGGAGTCCCTGGAGCGAACGCGACGGTGGGCGGTGCGCTGTCTCACCGCGCACGCACGCCTCACGGGCGAGCGCCCCGAGCGGCCGTACCAGGCGCTGTTCGGGGTTGTTCAGGGCGCCCAGTACGAGGACCTACGGCGCATGGCCGCGCGCGACCTCGCGGCCATGACGATCGAGGGCCGGTCCTTCGACGGGTTCGGCATCGGGGGAGCGCTCGAAAAGGAGAACCTCGGCACGATCGTCCGCTGGGTCAGCGAGGAGCTTCCCGCCGACCGCCCACGGCACCTGCTCGGCATCAGCGAACCCGACGACTTCTTCGCGGCCATCGAGATGGGCGCCGACACGTTCGACTGCGTCAACCCGTCCCGGGTGGCCCGCAATGCGGCCATCTACACCGCCGACGGCCGCTACAACGTGAACACCGCCGCCCACCGGAACGCCCTCGCGCCCCTCGAGGATGGCTGCGACTGCTACACCTGTTCGCACTACACCCGCGCCTACCTCCACCACCTGTTCAAGGCCAAGGAGATGCTCGGCCCCACCCTGGCCACCATTCACAACGAGCGCTTCACCGTCCGCCTCGTCGACGCGATCCGCCGGTCGATCACCTCCGGCGACTACGCGGCTCACAAGGCGGAATTCCTCGGCCGGTTCTACGCCCGCCGCATCGCGTCGAACGCATAGCCGCAACCCTCCGTCGTTCCGGCGCGCCGACGAATCCCCTGTGTTCCCTGCCGGTGAGTGGCAAGATCGGGTCATGGACACCGAATTCGACGAAGCTGTGCCCGACGAATCGGAACAGCTCGACCAGTTGCAGCGTGACGAGACGCTCATCAACAGGGGCGTCGATGACGTGCTCGACGAGGGCTACATTCCGCCCGACCATTGGTCCCCAGCCGAGGGCTACGGGAACACCGTCGAGGAGATGCACCGGGGGGAGACGCTCGACCAGCGCCTCCGGCAGGAGGATCCCGAGCCCGACGGCGACGACGACGGTGACTGGAATCCCGACCACGAAAAGCGCGAGGTCGGCAGTCGCCGCGCTGGACGTCTGGTCGACGGCACCCACGGGTACGGGGGCCTCCACGACGACAGCAACGAGAACATCGCCGAAGAGGTGGGCCTTGCCGGTGGCGCCGCCTCCGCTGAGGAGGCCGCGATGTACGTCATCGACGACGACGAGCTCGACGCCGATGACGGCGACGACGAGTGACGAGCACCGTCGATACCGGTGGGGGAGTGGCCGCGGAGGCGTCCGACCTGCCGCTCCCGACTCCAGGCGACCTGTCCACCATGGTGGTGACGGGGGCTCAGTTCGTGCCTCCGAACGCCCTCTACCCGCCGCTGGAGCCCTACGACACGGGCATGCTGGATGTCGGCGATGGGCAACTCGTGTACTACGAGCAGAGCGGCCGCCCCGACGGCAAGCCCGCCGTGTTCGTCCACGGTGGTCCGGGGGGTGGTGGGGGCACGGATCGGCGCCGGTTTTTCGACCCACAGCGCTACCGGATCATCTGCTTCGACCAGCGCCAATGCGGCGCCTCGACCCCCCACGCCTCCACCCCGGAGGCGGATCCGACGCTCAACACGACCTGGCACCTGGTCGCTGACCTCGAACGCCTTCGCACCCACCTCGGCGTCGACAGGTGGCTCGTGTTCGGTGGTTCGTGGGGCAGCAGCCTCGCCCTCGCGTACGCCGAAACCCACCCTGACCGGGTCACCGAGATGGTCCTCCGGGGTGTTTTCACGCTGCGACGCAGTGAACTCGACTGGTACTACAACGACGGTGCGGGTCACATCGTCCCCGAATGGTGGGAGGTGTTCTGCGAGCCGTTGCGGCGGGTCGGCCACGACTTCGCTCACGACAACATCTGCGCCTACCACCGGCTGCTCTGGGACGACGATCCCGTCGTGGCACGGGACGCGGCCCTCGCGTGGACCCGGTGGGAGGCCGCCACCTCGACGTTGCTCTTCGCCCCGGCTCATGTCGAGTCCATGTCCGACCCCGATTACGCGCTCGCGTTCGCCAGGATCGAGAACCACTTCTTCGTCCACGGCGGCTGGTTCACCGAGGGCCAGCTGATCGCCGATGCCGTGCGACTGAGGGACATCCCGGCCGTCATCGTGCAGGGCCGGTACGACCTCCCCTGCCCGGCGACGACGGCGGTCGACCTGCACCGGGCCTGGCCGGAGGCGGACCTGCGGATGGTTCTGGCCGGTCACTCGGCCAGAGAACCGAACATCTGTCGTGAGCTGGTGGCCGCCACCGACCGCTTCGCCGGCTGAGCGGCGTCCAGTCACACGCCGTAGGTCGGTTCGACCCGCTTGAGCCAGCGGATGACCGCCAGGCTGATCGGCACCACGCACAGTTCGACGAGGCACTTATAGACGTAACCGGTGATCGTGTAGTTCGCCAACTCACCCCAGGAGATCGAGAACGCGTAGGCGATCGTGCAGAACAGCAAGGTGTCGACGAACTCACCGACCAGGGTGGACGCGATGAGCCGCAGGGCAACCGCGCGTTCGGCCATCCGGGCCTTGAGCCGCACCACGACGAGCGAATTGAGCAGCTCACCGGCCAGGTAGCCCGACAGGCTGGCGACGGTGATGCGGGTCACCGGGGCCAGCACCTGGTTCCAGGCCTCGAAGCCGGGCACGGGCGTGGTCAGGGCGACAACCCGGTAGGTGAGGGCCGCGAGGAACATCATCGCGAAACCCATCCAGATCGCCCGCTTCGCCCGACGCCAGCCGTAGACCTCGGTCATGACGTCGTCGACGACATAGGAGAGCGGGAACAAGAATGCGCCGCCGTCGAAGATGAGGTTGCCACCGCCGTAGAACCAGGTGCTGAACCCGGGGATCCGGGGCCCCTCGAACAGTTTCGCGGCCGTGACGCCGGAGATGAGCAACAGGCTCACGAACAGCGCGACCACGAGGTCGTAGTGTGTGGTCGCTCCGGTGGCGTAGTGCACCCGGCCGGCGTCCGGTGATGCGGCGGCCGATCGCGACTGGGTATCGAGGGGCATCGTCACGGTGAACCATCCAAGCATGAGCTGCCCCGTGGGGGAACCTCCAGCCGGGTGATCGCTCGTAGCGGACGCCGGCGCCCCGCTCGCCGCTGGTCCCCGCGCGGACGGGACCGTAGCATGGGACACGGTGATGGTCGCAGCTGACCTCACCGTGGCCCGCACCTGTGGGCGGACCACCCTTCAGCATGAGGGAGACACTCTGAGCACCAGCCAGCCCCACGACATCGCCCACCTGCCGGGTCACCGCGTGATCACGGTGCCCGCATCGATCGACATGGTGAACGTCGTGGGCCCCCGGGATGAGTTCCTGCGAGTGCTCGAGGCGCAACTGGGTGCCGATGTGTTCGTGCGGGGCAACGAGATCACCGTCGACGGCACCACGGCCGAGGTGTCCCACGCGACCGAGGTGTTCACCGAGATGATCACCGTGTTGCGTACCGGCCAGGGGCTGACTTCGGAGACCGTCGAGCGGATCGTCACGATGAGCGCGGCCGGCCCCGACGTGCGTCCGGCGGAGGTGCTCACCCACAACATCCTGTCGAGCCGTGGTCGCACGATCCGGCCCAAGACGCTCAACCAGAAGCGGTACGTCGACGCCATCGACGCTCATACGGTGGTGTTCGGGATCGGGCCCGCGGGCACCGGCAAGACCTACCTCGCGATGGCCAAGGCCGTCCAGGCGCTGCAGGCGAAGGTGGTCAACCGGATCATCCTCACCCGCCCCGCCATCGAGGCGGGCGAGCGGCTCGGATTCCTGCCGGGCACCCTCAACGACAAGATCGACCCCTACCTGCGTCCCCTCTACGATGCGCTGCACGACATGGTCGACCCCGACTCGGTTCCCAAGCTGCTGACCGCGGGCACGATCGAGGTGGCGCCACTGGCCTACATGCGCGGACGCACGCTCAATGATGCGTTCATCATCCTCGACGAAGCGCAGAACACGTCGATGGAGCAGATGAAGATGTTCCTCACCCGGCTCGGGTTCGGGTCGAAGGTGGTCGTCACCGGCGACATCACCCAGGTCGACCTCCCCGGCGGGCAGCCGAGTGGCCTGCGGGCTGTTCAGGGGATTCTCGACGGCATCGACGACATCGCCTTCTGCACGCTCACCAGCCACGACGTCGTCCGCCACAAGCTGGTCGGACGCATCGTGGCGGCCTACGACCGGTACGAGTCGGCGTTGGCCCCGCCGACGGGCATGCCTCGGCGCGAGCATCGGGGAGAGCGTCGGTGATCGATCTCAACAACGAGTCGGGGATCGAGGTCGACGACATCGCGTTGGTGAAGCTGGCCCGGTTCGCACTGACGGCGCTGAGGATCCACCCGCAGGCCGACCTGTCGATCGTGCTCATCGACCCCGACACGATGACTGCCCTGCACGTCAAGCACATGGGCCTTCCCGGACCCACCGACGTGATGAGCTTCCCGATGGACGAACTGCACGAACCCGGCTCCGACGAGGAGTTCACCACCGGCGATCTGGGAGAGATCTACCTCTGTCCGCAGATCATCACCGAACAGGCTCCCGACAACGGCCGGCGCCCCGACGAGGAGGCACAGTACCTGCTGATCCACGGCCTGCTGCACCTGCTGGGGCACGACCACGCTGAGCCGGAGGAACGGGCCGTGATGTTCGGGTTGAACGACCGGATCATCGCCGATTGGGAGGCAGCCCGCGTCCGTGGCTGACCCCGCGAGTGCGCGGGGCCGTAGAATCATCCGCAGTCTCCCTGTCCGAGCGGTGCCGGGACACCCCACGATCCCTGCCCCGGTGACCGCCGCCCCCGAAAGTGTGTGGTGAGCGTGCCCCAGTCCCAGTGGATCGAACTGGCCGTCGCCCTGGTCGCCGCGGTACTCGCGTTTCTGCTCGCCATGTTCGAGGCGGCGCTGGCCGCCACGTCGAGGGCCCGAGCCGAGAATCTCGAAGCGCTCGGCGTCCGCGGCGGTCAGCGGCTGCGCACCATCGCCGAGGACCCCGCCCCCTACCTCAACACGTCCCTGCTCGTGCGCACGTTGTTCGAGGTCAGCGCGACCGTGCTCGTGGCGCTGGTGGTGTTCGGCACGCTTGTCCCCACGTGGGAACGCATCCTCATCTCGGTGGCGATCATGGTCGTCGTGCGCTACATCGGCTGGGGAGTGGCACCTCTGACGCTCGGCCGCCAGCGCGCACGGGGCGTCGCTCCCGTGGCGGGAGCTCTCGTGTCCGGGCTGACCCGCGTGCTCGGACCGATCCCACAGCTCATGATCCTGTTCGGCAACGCGATCACGCCCGGACGCGGCTACATCGACGGGCCCTTCGCCTCGGAAGCCGAGCTGCGCGAGCTCGTCGATCGGGCCGAGGCAAGCGATGTCATCGAGTCCGCCGAGCGCCGGATGATCCACTCGGTGTTCGACCTCGGCGACACGCTCGTCAAAGAGGTCATGGTGCCCCGCACCGACATCGTGTACATCCAGCAGAACAAGACCCTGCGCCAGGCGCTGTCGCTGGCACTGCGGTCCGGCTACAGCCGCATCCCGGTGATCCGCGACGGGCTCGACGACATCGTGGGCGTCCTCTACGTCAAGGACGTCATGAGGCGGGTCTACGACCATCCCGAAGGCGAGCGGAGCGAGAGCGTCGCCGAGATGATGCGACCCGCCGAGTTCACCCCCGACTCCAAGCCGGTCGACGAGCTGCTGCGGGAGATGCAGCTCAAACGCAACCACATGGTGCTGGTCGTCGACGAGTTCGGCGGCACGTCCGGCCTGGCGACGATCGAGGACATCCTCGAGGAGATCGTCGGGGAGATCGTCGACGAGTACGACGCGGAACCCACCCACACCGAGGAGATCGAGCCGGGCGTGTTCCGGATCTCGGCGCGCATGCCCGTCGAGGACCTGGGTGAGCTGTTCGGGTTGGACGTCGACGACGAGGACGTCGAGACGGTGGGGGGTCTGATGGCCAAGCAACTGAGCATGGTGCCGATCCCGGGCAGCGCGCTCGACTGGGAGGGCATCCACATCGTGGCCGAAACCACCACCGGGCGGCGGCACCAGATCGGACGCTGCCTGGTGCACCTGATCAACCGATCCGACACGGACGAGGCGGACGCCGCCGCGAAGGGACATGAGAATGACTGACCCCCACATCGGGGCCCCCGAGGGCTTCCGTTCGGGCTTCGCCTGTTTCGTCGGGCGTCCCAACGCCGGCAAGTCGACCCTCGCGAACGCCGTCGTCGGCAGCAAGATCGCGATCACGTCGTCGAAGCCGCAGACCACCCGGCATGTGATCCGGGGGATCGTGCACCGCCCGGACGCCCAGCTGGTCCTCATCGACACCCCCGGCCTGCACAAGCCGCGCACCCTGCTGGGCGAGCGGCTCAACGGGCTGGTCTACGAGACGTGGAGCGAGGTCGACGTCATCGGCGTCTGCCTGCCCGCGAACCAGCACATCGGCCCCGGCGACGAGTTCCTGCTGGCCGAGATCGCCAAGCTGCCGAGACGCCCGCACCTGGTGGCGATCGTCACCAAGAGCGACACGGTCTCGGGAGAGCGGCTGCGGCGCGCACTCGTCGAGGTCACCGAGGCTGAAGAGAAGCTCGACCTGCGCTTCGACGCGATCATCCCGTGCTCGGCCGTGTCCGGTGAGCAGGTCGACGAGGTCATCGGCGTGATCGTCAGGCTGCTCCCGGAGGGCCCCGCCTACTATCCCGCAGGCGAGATCACCGACGAGCCCACCGAGACGCTCGTCGCGGAACTCATCCGCGAGGCCGCGCTCGAGGGGGTTCGCGATGAACTTCCGCACTCCATCGCGGTCACCATCGAGGAGATGCGGCTGCGGGAGGGGCGCCCCGAGGACCGGCCGCTTCTCGACGTGTTCGCCTCAATGGTGGTCGAGCGGGACTCCCAGAAGGGAATCGTCATCGGGCACAAGGGCGAACGCCTCCGCGAGGTCGGCAGCGCGGCCCGGCAGCAGATCGCCCGGTTGCTGGGTACCCCGGTGCATCTCGACCTGCGGGTCAAGGTGATGAAGGACTGGCAGCGCGATCCGAAGCAGCTGAACCGTCTGGGGTTCTAGCCGACGCCGCCCCGCAGTGGTCCGATCCGCGAATGGGCCACGCGTCCCGCCAGAACGGTGGCGGCCGCGCCGAACGTGTGCAGCCGCTCGATCTCGACGTCGAAGGGGTTCTCGTCGACAAGGATGAGGTCGGCCGGTGCGCCGGGGACGAGGCGACACACGCCGGACGTCGACCCGCGGATCGCTTCCGACAGGGACAGCAGCTCCTCGGGGTGCCGCCGTCGCGCGGGGTCGCACCGCACCGCGGCCTGGATGGTGGCCCACGGATTGAGGGGGGTCAGCGGAGCATCCGAGCCCAGCGCGAGGTCGACGCCCGCGAGACGCAGGGTGGCGAGGGGCGGCACCGTCCGTCCCGGCCGGTAGCTGTCACAGGCGTCCCGGACGGTGAGCAGGTGCTGGGGCTGTACGGACGCCGTCAGCCCGAGCCGCGCCATCCCTGCCGCCTGATCCGGGGTCACGAGCTCGGCATGCTCGATCGACCCGTGCGCGTGGGTGGCGGAGAACGCACTCAGGGCCGCGTCGATCGCGGCGTCCCCGGTCGCGTGCACCGCGCAGCCGATCCCGGCACGGGCGGCCTGCGCCAGGAGGCCCGTCAACTCGCCCAGGTCGAGATGGCCCGTCCCCGTGTCCCGGCGTGGGCCGTAGGGGGAGTGGCACCAGGCGGTTGCCGCCCGGATCGACCCGTCGGCGATGAGCTTCAGCGGCCCCTGCACCACCAGGCCACGCTGATCGAGTCGGTCCCCGTCGTGGAGACCCGCGGCGACCGTGCGATCGAGCCATTCGGGCCACACCGAGGCGCGCACCCGGAGGTCGTCGAAGCCGTCGGCCGCTCGACGCCGCCAGACCTGCCCGTTGTCGGCGTGCTCCATGTCGACGATCCCGACAACCCCCCAAGCCGACGCGGCGCGGGCGGCCCGACGCACCCAGGGGTCGAGTTCGGCACCGTCGGCGTCGTCATCGGGACGCTCCCCGCGGAGCGCGGATTCGGCGATCACGTGAGCGTCGGAGCTGGCGAGGTCGTGGCGACGCAGTGCGAGCGCCACCCGGGTCAGGTGCACGTGGGCGTCCCAGAGGCCCGGAAGCACGAAGCGGCCCTCGGCGTCGAGGACCGCATCGTGCTCACCGGGGGACCGGGCGATTCGACCGTCCCGG
>JAJXWF010000105.1 GCA_021781735.1 Actinomycetes bacterium | reverse complement strand
CGCCACAGTTCGATCTGAGCGATCGCCTCGGGCGAGGGCGGGGGGACCAGCGCTGCCGCCCATCCGAGGATCGACTCGTCGGCCGCGATCGACTGGCGTGCGTCGTCAGCGACCCGGGTCACCAGTTGGTGCCTCGCGGACAGGTAGTGGGCCCATTCCTGGTCGTCGACAGGGGAGGGTGACGGCTAGGCACGCCCCACGAGCGCACTCGGTTCGCCGCTCCACGTCACGACCAACTCATCGCGAGCCCGGGACGCCGCGACGTACAGCAACGACCTCTCCCGCAGCATCGCGTCAGCCAGATCCTCATCCGACGTCTCGTACTCGCGCAGGGGCATCGGCACCGACCCCGCTGAGATCCCGAACAGGAGGACCTTCGCGAACTCCGTGCCCTTGGCGCGGTGCATGGTCATCACGACCGGCAGCCCCGGCCGGGGTTGGTCGCGGTCGACGGCGCGCACCTCGACACCCCGGTCACCCAGCCCGGTGACGACGAGGTCGCGCTGACGGGAATCGCGCACGAGCACGGCGATCGTATCGAGTTGGTCGCCGTTCAGGTCGTCGCGCCAGCCGGTGATCGTGGACGCGGCGAAGTCCAGCTCCTCGGTCAGCGATGGGAAACCCCGCAGCACGGGCTGTGGGCCGGTGCGAGCCGAGCGGTACCCATCCGTGCTCTCGGGCTCGGCCTCGAGGTCCTCGTACGATCCGCCGGCGAGGATCGTCACGGCGTAGTGCAGGTTTTGCGCGGTCGTGCGGTAGTTGAGTGTCAGCCGGCGTGAGCGCCCGCGGATCGCGATGCCGTAGCGGCTCAGCGTCAGCCTGTTCCCGTAGATGCGCTGGTGGCTGTCCTCGGCGATGAACAGGTCATCGGGCCCCTCGCTGACAAGTGCGCGCGCCAGCTGCCAGTGTGCGGGCGTCATGTCCTGACCCTCGTCGACGAGCACGTGGTCGGCCAGACGCCCGCCGCCCTCGGCGGCCAGCCGTTCCAGGTGCACGGCGGCGATGGTGGCGGCCTCCTGGAAGTCGATCGTCCCGCCCATCCGCGAGCTGAGGCGGTAGGCCTCGACCACCTGCCAGACCGCGGCCCGCTCGGCGCGGGTGAGCCGGACGCCGCGCCCGGGACGCCGGGCCCGCAGGTAGTCGTCGCGGGTGGTGATGTGCGCCGGGAGGATCACCCGTTCGTATTCGGAGGAGAAGAAGTGCGCGGAGCGGAGCCGCTCGGGCAGCGGGCCTCCCGCCGCCGATAGCGCGTCGCGCCATGCCGTGTGGGGCGTGGGGCGGGTGATCTCGGCGTGGCCGACGCCCAGCACCTGTTCGACGGCGTGCCGCACGTCGGGTCCGGCCGACCGGAGCACCTGGCGGGCGATCGCGTCGATGCCGGCGACATGGGCGCCGCGCTCGCCGAGCGCCGCCGCCCGGGCGAGGCCGGGGTCCAGCCGGGCCAGGTCACGTGACATCGCGGTGGCCAGGTTGACCGTGTAGGTGGTGAGCACCAGCCGGCTCTGGTCGTCGGCGTCCAGGAGGCGCTTGGCCCGGTGCAGCAGGACCACGGTCTTGCCCGTGCCCGCGCCACCGGAAAGCCGGAACGCCCCGTTCGTGCGCTGTTCGGCGAAGCGCCGCTGTTGCGGGTGCAGGAACACCCGCCACGCCCCGAAGTCGCCGCTTTCGATGACCCGGCGCAACTCGTCGACGCCGTCGATCCGGGCGAACTCGATGGACGCGGCCGGCTGGTCGAGGCTGCGCAGCAGGTCCTCATCGGACGCCGGTCCGGCAGGCAGCGCTGCGGCCCCCGGCACGAGTCCGAGGTCGGCCAGCACCTCGTCGACGCTCATGCCGGCGCCCAGACCCACGAGCGCGTTGCGCTGCCACGCGGGCCCGTTGGCTCCCGCCGCCTCGAGCTCCTCGTCGTTGGTCGCGGCCAGCACCGCGTCGGCGACGGGGCCGGGGAGCCCCAACACATCGACCAACTGGTCGTGAGTGGCGTTGATCTGCACCCGCTCGGCGTCGGGCGTACCGGGCGTCGGTCCCCAAGGGGAACTCTCACGCGGTCCCTGGGGAGCGATCCGGACGCCGGCGAGGGCCCGTTCGTCCTCGACGTCGCGGATCTCCGGCATGCCGTTCACCGGGTTGACCCGCAGTTCTGCGCGCTGTGCCACCGCGATGGCGTCGTCGTGGTTCCAGACGCCGTGGAACACGTAGGTGGTGTCGGCCCCGCTGGTGAGCTTGAAGAGCACGGCCCGGTACTGCTGGTCGACGCGTCCGGTGCGCACCCTGGGGTCCCGCGAGCCCACGATGGGCTCGATGTGCAGCCCCGGAGTGGTGTCGTCGGTCGTGATCTTCGACAAGAAGGCGAACGCCCGCTGCCGGACGCCGGCGTCCAGCTGGTTCCCCTGCTGGGTCATGATGATGCTGATCATGCGTGTCGGTCCTCCAGGGCTGCGCTGATGGCGTCGGCATCCGCAGGCACGAGACGCCACCCCGCCGATTCAAGGTCGTGGGCGTCGTCGTCGTCGGGATCGAGCAGCACCGCGACCCGCCGATCGCTCCAGGCGAAGTCGACGGGGATGCCCTCGTCACCGATCTCGACCCCGACCGAGTCGGGGGCCGGAACCCCACGCGTCGACAGCGCGTCCGCGAGCGCCTCGGCGTCGCCGCGAATGAGGTCGCCGAGAAGGAGCCCGCCGAGGGCCTCGCGCCATTGGGCGGTCACCGCTCTCCGCGGCGCCTCTGCGCGGGTGCGCGTGGCCGCCAGGTCGTCGGCGCTCAGGGTGGTGATGTCCGTGCGCAGCCCGGCCGAACGGAACATCAACAGGTTCGACAGTTCGAGCCAGGTCTCCCAGTCGCCGCGGAACTGGGGCGTGCCGAGCGATGTCGACTGGTCGTCGATGACCACCGCGACGTCGACCGCGACAGCGCCGGACGCCGCCACCGCGCCCTCGCCGGTGCGGCGTCGGGCCAATACTCCCAGGGCCCCCTGGCGCCACCACCAGGCGTTCCCGGTCCCTCCCGACGCCTCATCGGTGCCGTCGAACAGGGCCCGGGCGATTTCCGACAGGGTGGCCCGCTCGGGCACGGTCAGGTCGACGGTGTGCGGGAGTGCGACAGGGACAGCGCGGGCGAAGCGTTCGAAATCCTCGCGCTGGTGTTGCTGCATCCACTCCGCCAGGGTCGCCATGGGTCCGCCCAGAGCGGCGTCGGCGACGTGATGGGAGAAGCCGTACAGCCCGATCAGCCCCTGGAGGTAGGTTTCCTTGAACCACGCGGGCCTGGGGCGCGCGGTTCCGGCTTCGAACTCGTCGAGGTCCTGGGACGTGATCGCCAGCACCTCGTAGCCCTGGAGCCGCAGGGTCGCGCGCTTGACGGCGTCATCGGCGATCCGATTGTGGGCAGGTGTGGCGTGGAAGGCGTAGCCGTCGAGGAAGACGGCGACGTCGGGTGAGCCGGCGGCGCTGGTGAGCACGAAGTCGGGACGCACGCCCTGCACCTGCAGCTGGGGGTGCAGCAGCCAGTGGGCGTGCCCGAGCGATACCGCGATGCTGTTGCCCCACGCGCCGGGCTGCTCCTTGACCGTGGCGCCGAGGTTCCCCACCAGAGCGAGGAACGCCTGGCGGAAGCGCAGTTCGAGGTGCGATTCGCCGGTCGGCGGCCGGGTGGCGACCGAGGTGATCGTCCAGCCGATCGAAGACCCGGGCTCGTCGGTGTCGGGGTGACCTGCTGCCAGGATTGCCCGGAGGTGTCGTTCGGCCGACTGCCGTGACACCTTGTCGACCTCGTGCGGCGCGGCGAACGGCAGCAGGCAGCGATGGCAGGCGAGCCGGTCCTCGTCCCGGCACGCGCAGTCGCGGACCACCTCGTAGGCCCGGTGGAGCAGTTGCCACAGGCTCGTCGGGTCGGCCAGGTCGGCGAGGTAGCCGGTGCCACCCGGGACGGTGTCGTGCAGCAGCAGGGCCTCGGGGTTGGTGCCTCCCGGGTTGGGGTCGCGCACCACGCCGACGCCGATGTGGTCGGGCGACCCGCCGAACTGGTCGCGCAGCCCGAGCATCAGGGCGGCCTGCAGGCTGGGCAGGGCGAACGTGTCGCCGGCGGTGACGGTCCAGGGCAGCGGCAGCACCACCCCCTGGGTGGTCAGGGTGCGGGACAGCCCGATCGTGCGCACGTGCTCGTCGGTCGAGCGTCGGTGCTCGCACCACGGCCGGTGCTCGTCCATGCTGTTGGTCTTCGCGGACGTGTCGAGGTGTCCGCACGACTCGCACACCCTGAACCGGGACGCCGGCACGGTGGCGCCGGCCACGGTGAGCGGTGATGCCGTGGTGGCGCGCCGCCCGACGTTGAGCCAGCGGATCGTCACCCGCCGCAGGTACTTGGCCCCGAAGTCGTACCCGTCGACGTACCACTGGCGGGTCACGGCGTCCGGGTCGATGTCGGCGGCCGCGATGATCGTGAACGGGGTGTTCTGCCGCTCGTCGTGGCGGTCGTCGATCAGTGCCTCGTCGCGGCGGATCGCGGCGGAGGCGCGTTTCAGTTCGACGACCGGCACCCGTTGTCCGGTGTCGCGCAGGCCCGTCGCCCCGCAGCGCGGGCAGCCGGGCGGCAGCTGCTGGACGCCGGTCTCGGTGGTGTCGACGGCGTAGCCGCAGTCGGGGCAGAAGGCGAAGTCTCGGATGTCGTCGGCGTCACTGCCGAGGTCGACGGCGTCCACGGTGATCTCGAGGCCCTTCGCGTAGAAGGTGGCGCCCGGGGCGAACTCGCGCAGGGCCTGCGCGGTGGGCCGCTGGACGTTCTCGGGCTCCCACTCGTAGCTGCCCTTCTCGGGGTCGTACCAGCTGATCGACACGTCGAGGGTGGCGCTGTCGCCGAGCAGCGTGTAGTTGGGCAGCAGGCCGAACTCCTCGAGCGTGCTGATCCAGTACTCGCCGGTGAGGTCGCCCAGACGCCGCTGCACCAGCTTGAGCGCCGCCCGGGCGGTCTGCAGCGCCCGCTTGTCGTCCTCGCTGGCGGCGGGCACGGACGCCGACTCCTGCAGCCCGGGCAGCGCCTGCTCGATCGCGTGCTGCCGGTGCATGAGCAGTTCCCGGGACGCCGCCCAGCGCTGGGACGCCTGGTACACGTGCTGCGCGAGTCCGCTGGTGTGCGGCCCGTCCACGGGTGTCGCCCAGGCTTGCAGGTGCTCGATGGCCGCCTGCGTCAGGTTCTCCCCGAACGTGGCCACGAACCGGTCGAGGTGCTCCGCCGGACGCGCCTCGGCCTCGTCGATGAGGTCACCGAGGAAGCTGCCCGGTGTGCTGTGCTCCATCGCCATCCGGGCGGTGCGGGGATGGTGATTGTCGAGCCCGTCGCGCGCGAACGCGTCGACCAGGTGCGCGAGGTACTGGCGCTGCAGGATCTCCTCGGCCGACAGGTGGATCGACGGTGGGCGGACCGCGCCGTTGATGAGCGATCCGGGGTTGTCGAGCTGCGGCAACAGCTGGCCGCGGCCGGTGACGTAGGTGAGGTTGAGCGCGTTGCCGGTGCGGCGTCCGGCCCGGCCGACGCGCTGCAGGTAGGACGCGACAGTGCGCGGCAGCGAGGCGAGAAACACTGCCGACAGGTCGCCGATGTCGATGCCCATCTCGAGGGTGGGGGTGGCGACCAGGGTGTTGGGGCTGTCGGGGTCGGACTGTCCCCGCTTGAACCCCTCCTCGTACTCGAGCCGCTTCCTGCTGTCGAGCAGGCTGGTGTGCTCGCGGGCGACGATCCGGCGCATGTCGCTGCTGGCGTAGAGCCGCCGGTAGAAGTTGTCGGGTGCCATGGCGGCCCGGGTGAGGCGTCCGGGACAGCGGACGTAGACGCACGGGGCGCCGTCGAGTTGGTCGACGACCTCGACCGACCCGGTGACCTGGGTGTGGCAGGTGTCGCACAGCAGCCGGTGCCGTCGGCCGTCCAGGTCTGCGTCGTCGGTGGCCGCCACGAGAATCCCGGACGCGGGCAGCGTGTAGACGGTGCCGCCGGAGTCGGTGGTGACCGCCTTGATGAGCAGGTCGCGGGCGAGCCGGTCCAGCAGCCCGCGCGCCAGTCGCGCCCCGTGCTGCGGGCTGACACCCAGGGCCCGCCCGGTCCACCTGGCGTACCAGCTCTGGGTGTCGGTGACCGAGTCGAGCAGCGGGTCCCTGGGCCGGTGTCCGCCGACCTGCGGGAACCCGGGCGCGCTGCGTCCGCGGGGGAACGCGGGCATGCCCTGGCTGGCGGGGCGTCCGCCCCAGATGGCCCAGCGGTTGCCGTCCTGCTTGATGTAGCGCTCGAACCACTCGTGCTCGACCGCCCCCTGGGTGCGCATGTGCTCGACCACCCCGCGCACCCAGCGGGTGAGCGCGGTGTCGCCGAGGTGCAGTTCCCCGCCGTCCAGGGTCTGGGCGCCCTCGCCGGAGATGACCGAGCGGGCGATGGCCGCCATTCGCGAGGGGCTGCCGAGGTTCACCTGAACCCCGACGCTGCCCGTGGCCTCCAGGGTGCGCCCGAGTTGGGAGTTCAGCCCGAACTCCATCGCCAGGTCGAAGCGCAGCCGGCGTTCCACCTTCTCCCGCAGGTTCCGGGGGACGAGCGACTGCCTGTCGAGGCGGAAGAACGGGTGCATGTCCTGGTCGCCGACGAACTCGGCCGGCAGGATCCGGTAGCGGCGGAAGGGGTCGTCGCCGGCTCGGCGCAGCACCTCCCGCGCGATCTCGGGCAGGCTCAACTCGCCGGGGACGTCGGCGAACGCGTCGCGCATCACCGAGCGCATGGTCAGGGTGTGCGACCGGGCGGCGACGAACCCGGCGCGGTGCGCGGCGTCCTGCACGCTGTCGGTGAACACCAGCGCCTTCTTCTCGGCCGGGTCGAGGTCGGCGGCGCCGAACAGGGTCGACAGGCTGACACTGAGCAGGGTGGCGATCGCCGAGCCGAGGAAGCGGATGCCGTCGCGCTGCAGGCAGCTGGGACACCGGTCGTTGCGGGAGTGGTCGTCGGCGTCCGGTCCGGTGAGCAGGAGTGTGGGCAGGATGCGCCCGTCGCGGAAGGCGGGGTCGTCGGCGTCCGGCAGGTGGGCGCCCAGCTCGCGGGTGTCGGTGTGGAACCACATGAGGCCGTCCACCGGGGTGCCGTCGCTCGCGCGCTGGCCCTCGCTCGGCGCGTGGATGAGGGCGCGGAAGCGTCCGGTCTTGGCCAGGTGGTTGCTGCGGATGGTGTCGTCGGAGGCCGACAGTTGCAGCCCGGTGGTCGCGAGCTCAACGCCCCAGCCCGAGCGGCCGCAGTGCCGGCAGTAGACCGCCGGGAACGCCGGCTGACTGGGGTCGCCCGTCTCGTCGCTGAGCGGCAGAGCGAGCCGGCCGTCGTCGCTCCACGAGAACGAGGCGGCCGACGTGGCCCGCCGGTCGATGCGGGTGAGTTCGCGGATCCACAGGTGCACTTCGCCCGACACCACGCCCCGTCCCATCACCGCCCGCAGGTGGCTGAGGGCGGCCACGACGAGCGCGACGAACGCGGACGCCGTGTCCGGGCGGGATCCCCGTGCGTCCGCGGGCAGCACGGCCGCCACCAGGTCGTCCAGGTTCGTGGCGTCCCTCGTGTGCTCGACGACCGACCTGACCAGGGGCAGCGCCTTGAGGCTGCGGAGCAGGTCGGGCGGAGCGACGCGCGCGAACGGCTCCGGGTCGTCGTGGACGCCGGCGGGCGCGAGCAGGTGGGCGAGCAGCCGCCGGCAGAGCGCGTCGCCGTCGGGCTCGTCGTCCAGGTCGGCCACCACCCGATCGACCAGGGTCGAGGTGATGCCGGCCGGTTCCAGACCGGGGGGCGTTGCGGCGTCCGCGAACCACTCGTCGAGGGACATCCGCGACTCGGTCACCACGCACGACCCGTCGAACCGCTCCCCGAAGATCTCGGAGGCGAACCCGACCATCGCGGTGGGATCGCCGCCGTCACCGAGGGTGGCCGAGGTGCCGACCGGGGTGATCCGGCCCAGCGGCCGCACCCAGTCGGCGTCCTCGTGCGTGTCCGAGGCCGTCCCGCGGGCCGGCCAGTAGTGCTTGAGGGTGAGCCCGAGGCGGCGCAGCAGCATGGCGACGTCGGTGCCCTGCGCGCCGTCGTAGGTGTGGAACTCGTCGAGCACGACGTACTGCAGGCTGTCGGCGCTCTGCTCCCACAGGCCGGCGTCCTCGGAGCGCAGCAGCAGGTGGTCGAGCATCTTGTAGTTGGTGAGCAGGATGTCGGGGGCCTGGCTGCGGATGATCGCCCGCGACGTGATCAGGCCGGCGGGGGAGACCGTGGTGCGTTCCGGGCCGCCCTCGCCGGTGTACAGCGCGGCGGTGACACCGGCGTAGGGGTTGGTCGCGCCGGGGGCGGGGGTGTCGGTGATCAGCCCGGCCAGGCGGGAGGCCTGGTCGTTGGCCAGCGCGTTCATCGGGTAGAGGATCAGGGCCTTGGTGCCGGTGACGCCCCGCCGGCGGGCCCGCAGGACGTGGTCGAGGATCGGCAGCAGGAAGCACTCGGTCTTGCCCGAGCCGGTGCCGGTGGTGACCAGGGTCGGCAGCGGACGCCGATCCCTGCTGGACAACCGGGCGAACGCCGCCGACTGGTGGCCGTAGGGGACGAACCCCGCGGGCAGCACGTCGAGTCCGGTGTCAGGGGGGCCGGACACCGACTGCCCGGACACCGACTGCCCGGACACCGGCTGCCCGGACACCGGCTGCCCTGACACTGACTGGCCGGACACCGACTGCCCGGACACTGACTGGCCGGACACCGGCTGCCCGGGAGCGGATGCGAAGGGCAACCGGGTGCGGACGTAGGGGCCCTTGAAGATGCCGTCGCGCTGGTGCTCGAGGAACGCGGTGAGGGCACCGCGGACGTCGGTGTCGGCCAGTGCGAAGGTCGTGGTGAGGTAGTCGAGCAGCGCGGTCTGGAGGGTCGCGGCCTGACGGGTGGGCAGTAGTTCGCTCACGCCGGTCGTCCGGTCACTCGGCCGGCGCGGGCCTCGCGGAGGGCGTCGTCCCCGCCGTGAACCGGGTCGTCGCAGCCACGCATGTCATGCTCCGGTCGTCCAGTGCGCGGCGCCACCGGCCCGCGCGTCGGTCATCGGGTGCTTCCTCGGCCCCGGGCCCGACTGTATCCGGTAGTCGGGACCCGGCCGGCGGTGGCTCGCCAGGCGGGTGGGGTGGGGCTACGCAGCGGTGGCAAGTTCGGGGAGCTGGATGTCGAACAGCACGCGCACGCAGTCGTGCAGGCTGAACCCCGCGCCGGCGTGAGGTGGGAAGATCCGGCTCGGGTCGGCGGCGGTGTCCTGGTCGGCGAAGCGCGCGAGGATGCGTTCGAGGTTCTCGGGCTCGACCTGCTCGCGCCAGGTGCCGGTGATCGGCTCACCGTCGGGAAACGAGACGTGGAACCGGCACGGCCCCGAGCGTTGGGGCATCACGATCAGCCCGCCCTCGTGCACCATCGTGTGATGCCGCCGACACAGCAGCAGCATGTTGGCCAGGTCGGTCGCGCCTCCCTGAGACCAGGGAACGAGGTGGTGCGCGTCGAGGTGCCGGGTCTGGTGGCAGCCCGGGAACTGACAGATTCCCTGGTCACGCACGCGCAACGCCCTGCGTTGGGCCCGGGTGGCCAGACGGGTGCTGCGTCCGAGGGCGAGCACCTCGCCGTGGCGGTCGACGATCGCGCCGACCAGGCGCGCGGTGCAGGCGATCCGTTGGGCGGTCGCCGCCTCGATCGGGCCGTGACCCTCCACATAGCAGGTGCCCGAGCGCAACACGCGCTCTGCCCGAGCGGCATCGGACGCAGACGTTCCCGCGGGAACGTCGCCGACGTCCAGACTCAGTGTCGCGGGCTGGGACGTTCCCGCGGGAACGTCGCGGGTGTCCGGACCCAGCGCTGCGGACGCAGACGTTCCCGCGGGAACGCCCGGGGTGTCCGGACCCAGCCCCGCGGAGGAAGACGTTCCCGCGGGAACGTCGCGGGTGAGGAGCCCCGCGTCGACGTGCACGATCACCAGGGTGTGGTCGTCGGCGGGCTCGCCGCTCACCCCGTCGAGGTAGGACGCCGCGACGTCGACCAGGGCCTGCACCCGGTCGACGGGCTGGAACGTTCCCGCGGGAACGTCGAGCCGCTCGGGCGCCGATTCTGAACCGGGGGCCTCAGCGTCACCCCGACGAGCGGCGGCCTCAACAGCGGCGGTGACGAGGGCGGCGTCCTCGGCGGGCAGGCAGACGCTGATCCGCACCATGCCGTCGCCGGACGGCGTCACGCTGAAGGACCGCTTGTGCACCGCGGCGATGCGCGTGCCGGCAGCGCTGCGGTAGGCCCCGACGGTGCGGGCCAGTTGGGAGGCTGTCATCTCGATCGCGAGGTCGAGCAGCGCCGATTCGTCGACCTGCCCGACCAGCCGGGTGAGCTCGCGCACCTTCGAATACGACAGTCGCCCCTGCGCGAACAACGCGTCGGTGCCCGGCATCGACCTCAGCGCCCTGGTCACCCGCACGTGCTCGCGGGCCACCGTCGGCGACATCGAGCACGCCCAGGCGAGGAAGTGCGCGGTGGTCTTCAGGCCCCGGAACCAGCCGATGCCCTCACCGGCGTCGAACCGGTCGACCAGCCGGCAGAACTCGTGATCGAGCCCGGCCTGGGTGGCGGCCAGCTCCTGCAGTTCGCGACCCAGGTGCTCGGCCTCGTCGCGGCCCAGACGCGTCGTCGTGTCCATGCCCCCACCCAACCACCGCGCACTGACACTTTTCC
>JAJXWF010000006.1 GCA_021781735.1 Actinomycetes bacterium | reverse complement strand
GTCTCGTCTCTGCGGTCAAGCGCCGGCTCCAGTTCTAGCAACCGGGCGACGACGGCGTCCGCGGGCGGGGGCCGGGTACGACATGGCAGGGCCGGGGGGATCGTGACGATCCCCCCGGCCCTGGTGCGTCGCGGAGCCCACTACTCCTTGACGCCGCCCGTGGCCAACCCGCTCTGCCAGTACCGCTGGAGGAACAGGAAGGCGACGATCAGCGGGACGATCGCGATGAGCGACCCGGTGATCACGGTCGAGAACAGCGCCTGGGCGCTACCTCCGGCGGAGGCCGCGGACTGCTCCTGGGCGAGGCCGACCGTCAGCGGATAGAGGGTGTTGGTGCTCAGCATGATGAGCGGCAGGAAGTAGTTGTTCCAGGTCGCGACCAGCGTGAACAGCAGCACCGTGACCAACCCGGGCCCGAGCATCCGCAACCCGATCCGGAAGAAGATCGTGATTTCTCCCGCCCCGTCGACACGACCGGCCTCCAACAGCTGGTCCGGGATCGCGTCGGCGGCGTAGACCTGCATCAGGTAGACGCCGAAGGGGCTGACCAACGAGGGGATGATCACGGCCCAGATGGTGTCGGTGAGCCCCGCCGAGGAGAACAGCAGATAGGTGGGGATCGCCAGGGCGGTCAGGGGAATCATGATGGATCCGAGGACCACCGAGAACATGGCCCGCTTGAACGGGAAGCGATACTTCGCGAATCCGTATCCGGCCATGGTGGCCAGCATCGTCGCGCCGAGGGCACTGACCACCGAGTAGAGAATGGTGTTGAAGGCCCACCGCGCGTAGAGCCCGTTCTGGCTGGTGAAGACGTCGCGGATGTTCTGCAGCAGGTGGATGCTGCTGCCGAACCACAGGCCGAAGCTGCTGAACAGGTCGGCGTTGTTCTTGGTGGAGGAGATCACCAGCCAGATGATCGGGATGGCGAAGTACAGCGCCAGCATCCACATGATGACCGACAGCACCGGCGATTTGCGTTCGGTCCAGACGGTGTGACGCCTGCGGGCCCGTGACGATGCGACGGAGGTCTCCTCCTTCGGGAGCACGGAGGCACTCATCGGGTCGCCCCCCTTCGTGAGGTGCTGAGTTGGACGATGTAGCTGATGATCGCGATGAACAACCCGAGGGCGAAGGCGATGGCGGCCGCGTAGTTCACGTCCTGGTTCACGAACGCCAGGTTGTAGGCGTAGAAGTTGGGCGTGTACGCGTTGTCGATCGCCGTTGGGTTGAGGTTGCGCATCAGGCTCGGCTCGTTGAACAACTGGAACGTGCCGATGATCGAGAAGATCACCGTCAGCATGATCGCGCTCCGGATGTTCGGGACCTTGATCGACAGGGCGGTGCGGATGGCGCCCGCTCCGTCGATCGCGGCCGCTTCGTAGAGCTCCGTCGGAATGGCCCGCAGCGCCGCGTACATGATCACCATGTTGTAGCCGACGAATTCCCAGGTGACGACGTTCATGATCGACCCGAGCATGTTGCCGTTGCTCAACAGGTGAGGGCTGCCCAGCCCGATCGCCCTGGTCACCTGGGCGATCGGCCCGAAGTCGTCACCGTACAGATAGCCCCACATGAGGGTGGCGACGACCCCGGGCACGGCGTAGGGCATGAAGGTGAGCAGCCGGACGGCCTTGGCCCCCTTCACCCGCCCGCTGTCCAGCGCCAGAGCGATGAACAGGGCGAGCCCGAGCATGATCGGAACCTGGATCACGAGGAACAGCGCCATCCGTGCGAGGCCGGACAGGAACAGCGGGTCGGTGAACGCCTGGACGTAGTTGGCGAGTCCACTGAAGTGGACGCCCCCCACCAGGGTGCTCTGGTAGAGGCTGACGTACGCCGCGTAGATCAGCGGGATCAACAGCATCACGGTGAAGACGACCATGAACGGCAGGGTGAAGAACAATCCCGCTCTGGCCTGTCGCCGGCTGGCTTGGTGGGAGGCAGTCATCGGGTCACCCACTCACTGGGTCACGGTGAAGCCCTGGGACTTGGCGTAGGTGGTGAGCGCCTTCTCCCATGCCGCCATGCCCGAGACCAGGTCGCCCTTGGCCGAGATCGCCTTGCCCACGGTGTCGTTGTAGCTCGAGTACGCGTAGTCCATGAACGGCAGCCACGGGAAGCTCGGGTCAACCGTCGTGCTGATCTGGCTGAACAGCTTGTTCACCTGCTGGCCCCCGAAGAAGCTCGACTTCGCGTCCACGAAGCCGGGGTCGCTCAGCGTGTCCTTGGTCGTCGGGAACAGTGACTGCGTGTTGGCGAACATCAGCGTCGACTGCAGGTTCGTGTTGATCCAGGTCGCGAGTTCGTAGGCGGCGATGGGGTACTGCGTCGGCGTGAGGACCGCATTGGTGGATCCGCCCCAGTTGCCGGTGACGTCGTCGCTGGCCGACCATTGCGGCAGCTTGGCCGCATGCCACTTGCCAGAGGTCTTCGCGACCGTGCCCTGGAGGAAGACCGGGCCCCACGCGGCCGTCAACCAGCCGGCGTACTTTCCCTTCGCCAGACCCTGGTACCAGGCGTCGTTGAAGTCGGGGTCGACCGACACGAGATCCTGCTTGACCATGTTCTGCCAGTAGGTCGCCACCTTGTTCGCGACCGAGTCGGTGAGGTTGATCTTCACCGACTGCTTGCCGTCGTATCCGAACGGCTTGGAGCCGGCCTGCCACAGCAGGGCGATCATGACGCCCGCCTGGGTCGGCGCGAAGTTGGAGATGTAGGACGACGTCTTGCTGCGCACGGTCTGGGCCTGGGTCATGTACTCGTCCCACGTGGTCGCCCCCGCGGTGATTCCGGCCTTGGACATGATGTCGGAGCGGAAGAGGTTGCCCATGGGGCCCGAGTCCTGCGGCACCGACCAGATGCCGCCGTTGAATGCCACCTGTCCCCAGGTCCACGGCACGAACTGGGACTGCAGGGAGGCCGCGCCGTACGGCGTCAGGTCGAGGAGGTCCTTGGTGAGCGTGAACGAGTTGACGTACTGGAACTCGACCTGGCTCACGTCGGGAGCTCCCTTGCCGGCCTTCAGTGCGGTGCGCATCTTCTGGTAGTGCGCGGCACCCTGACCGACGTTCTGCACGTCGACCTTGATGTTCGGGTAGGCCTTCATGAACAGGGCGACCTCGTCCTTGATGTTCGGCACCCAGGTCCAGAACGTGAGGTTGGTCGGGGTGTTGAGGGCCTTCTGGCGTTCCGCGTCGGTGATCGTGGACGCGCTGGAACTCGGGGTTGATCCGCCCTTGGGGGCCTGCCCCGCGGTGGGGGAGCAGGCGCTGAGCGCGGCGGCCGACATGACGCCGGCACCGGCGAACAGCAGGTTGCGACGGGAGAAGCTGGTCATGGTTGTGACTCCTTGTGTTCGTGTGGGTTGGGCTTGGCGCGTCAGCCGTTGACGCGCAGCACCACCACTCCCCACGCCGGGAGGGTGATGTGCGATTGGGGGGCGATCGACTCGCCGCTGAGAAGGTCGGTCGCGGCGGTCGGCACGTGAGCCGCCGCCTCGATGGCCGACCAGTTGTGGAGGAATACGGTCCGGCCCTCCGGAGTGATTCCCGACAGCAGCGTGACGGATCGGTCGCGCGTCCATGCCGCGCCGATCGGGGTCGCGACATTCTCGAAGAGCACGCGGGCGAGGGCGGGATCTGGGACCGTGCCGACCGTGGTGACCAGTCCCCGCCCGTGGTGGTTGCGGGTGATCGCGGGGAAGGTGGTGAACCACGGGTGGTCGTATCGTGCGAGCGTCTCGGCCCCGCGTACCTGGATCCCGTCGACCCAGTGCAGCGCGGCGGCGTGCCCGGCGGGCGACAGCGGACCCTCGGTGCTCACCGGGACCGGCGCCTGCAGCGTCGAGAACTCCTCGTAGCTGATCCCGGCCGCCTCGGCGAGCCGGTCGGGGGCCACCGCGACCCGGGCCCGGGCCTCCTCGTCGCCGTAGCCGGTGCGGACGCCGAGCACGAGGTGTCCTCCGGCAGCCGCGTAGTCGGCGAGCAGATCGAGCAGCTCATCGGAAGCGACGTACAACGCCGCGGCCACCAGCACCGGATGGCGCTCGACGAGTTCGTCGGCCGTCATGCCGGCCAGATGCTCGACGTTGACGATCCGTGCCTGGGCTCCGGCGTCGAGGACGCCGCGGTGGAACGCGTTGACGATCGTCGAATAGGCCATCGGGTTGCGGTGCACGTACCCCTGTGCGGGCTCCGAGCCCGGGATCGGCGGCTGGAACTCGAGGGCGTGCTTGGAATCGGTCGACCAGAGGATGGCCACGTCGGCGTCCGGGACGTAGCCTCGCAGCGTCGGACCGAGGGTGCCGAGGATCGACCCGAGCTGCGCCACCTCGCGGTAGATGCGTCCGGGCTGCTGGCTGTGGGGGAGGATCCCCATCCAGTAGGTCTCGGTTCCGTAGTGCAGCGTGTGCCAGTGCCAGTACTCGACCATGGCCGCGCCCCGGGCGACCAGGGCGAGCCCCGCCTGGACGAGTTGTCCGGGATACGGCGGCAGATGGTGCGAGCTGCCCCCGATCGACTGCGCGTTGGTCTCGGTGACGAGGAACCGTTCCCCCCGGACGCCGTAGCTGCGGTCGGCCAGCTCGAGCAGGCCCTGGACGCCGGTGCGGATCCACGGGGTGGGACGCTCGAGGTCCTTCGTCCGGTCGAGGTGGTCCTGCATCGCGTAGTAGGGGTTCGAGGCCGTGACGTCGAGCCGTGCGGCCATCCGGGCCTCGTTGAGGGCCGGGCGGTCGAACGCGATGCATGTCGTCACGAACTGGTCGGCCCGGGCGTACTCGCGCACGATGTCGGCCTGCCAGCCGATGAACCCGGTGACCAGCTCGTCCTGGAACCGGCGCCAGGCGAGGTCGTACTGGGGCTGCGCATTGCCGTCGGGGGTCCACAGTTCGGAGAAGTCGGAGATCCGGTGGGACCAGTAGGTGAGTCCCCACTCGCGGTTGAGCGTGTCGACGTCCCCGTAACGCTCACGGAGCCCGTCGACGAACCGGCGGAACGTGGCCGGGTTGTGGAGCAGGATCACCCCGGGTTCGTTGTCGACCTGGTAGCCGATGACCGCGGGGTGGGAGGCGTAGCGCTCGACGATCCGGCGGATCACCCGTTCGGCGTGGAACAGGAACGCCGGGTGGGTGATGTCGACCTCCTGTCGCGCTCCCCAGGGGTGGCGGACGCCGGTGGCTCCCTGTCCGGCGATCTCCGGGTAGCGGGTGAACAACCACGGTGGCACGGCGTAGGTGGGCGTCCCGAGGATCACGTCGATTCCCCGCGCGAGCGCGCCGTCGAGGATGGGCTGCATCCAGTCGAGCGCGAACTCCCCGTCGCGGGGTTCCCAGGTCGACCAGACCGACTCGCCGACGCGGATGACGCTGAACCCCGCGTCCCGCATGAGGTCGAGGTCGCGGTCCAGGGACCGGCTCGGCTGGTACTCGTAGTAATAGGCGGCCCCGAACCGGATCCGGCCGTCGTCCCACTCGCTCGTCATTGAGTCTCCATCACTGTTACCGCTAACTGTTACCGGTAACAGTTGTCGCTGGCGGGACACCTGTCAAGAGACGATCCGCGGATCGGCCGGAGCTTGATCGGATCGTTACACGGCCGCGCTCAGCGCGCTATCCGCCGGCGCGGTGCTCTCGCGGGCGACGAACCGGGCGGGTTCGAGCGGAGCTGGCTCGGGGCCGCCGTCGATGATTCGCAGCAGGTACTGGATGGCGTACCGGCCGATCGTGGCGTAGTCGATCGCCACCGTCGTCAGGGGCGGACGCCAGAACGCGGCGTCCGGGTCGCCGTCGAATCCGGTGACGCTCACGTCGCGGGGGACGTCGAGTCCACGAGCGAACAGGGCGCTCATCGCGCCCAGGGCCATGAGGTCGTTGGCGGAGATCACCGCGGTCGCGTCGGCGGGCAGGGCGGCGGCCGCCCGAGCGCCCGACTCCGCGCTCCAGTCGCCGAACGCGGTGGCGACGCGGGCTGCGTGCCGGGTGAGCGCCTCGTCGACGGCTCGGCGGCGGTTGCGCGCCGAGGGCCAGTTCTGCGGTCCGGCGATGTGCAGGAAACTGCGGTGGCCGAGGCTCCAGAGGTGCTCGACGGCGAGGGCGATCGACGTGTTGAACTCGGGCCGGCGGTCGTCGACGATCCTGGACTCGACGACCACCGGGACGCCGAGCCGGGTGAGGTCGAGGGCCCCGACGACGAGGTCGGTGGGTGCGATGACCAGCAATCCCGCGAGGTTCGAGCGTTCGAGCGCGCTGACGGCCTGCCGGGTCGATTGCTCCTCATCGGGGTCGAACGACACGGCGTCCAGGACGAACCCGGCCTCGCGGGCCGTTCTCGTCGCCCCTGCGAGGATCTTCGCCGGTGCGCCGTCGGCGATGTGACCGCCGAGGACGCCGATCCGGTTCGATCGGTTGCGGGCCAGTGCCCGGGCCTCCTCGTTGGGCCGGTACCGCAGGTCGCGGAGGGCCGCCTCGATGCGCGTGCGGTTCTCGGGGCGCACGGTCTCGCCGCGGAGCATCCGTGCCACGGTCTGGTGACTGACTCCGGCGCGGTCGGCGACGTCATAGATCGTCGCGCGGGCCGGTTGCTGGGTCATGGCCTCAAGGGTAAGACTCACCTGCCCCGGCCGCGCTCCGGGTCCGGCGCCGGTCGTCAAATCTTGCGGATGCGGACCCGCTGCACGGCATGGTTCGGCCCCTTGTGCAGGATCGCGGCGGCCCGGGCCCGGGTGGGGGCGATGTTCATCCGCAGGTTCGGGCCGTTGATCTCGTCCCAGACGCTGTTCGCGGTCGCGATCGCCTCGGCGTCCGACAGGCGCGCGTACCGGGTGAAGTACGAACGGGGGTCGCTGAACGCGGTCTCGCGCAGTTGCAGGAACCGGTCGAGGAACCACTGCCTGATGATGGTCTCGTCGGCGTCGACGTAGATGCTGAAGTCGAAGAAATCCGACAGGGCGAGACCGGTCGTGCCGTCGCCCCGCACGCGTGCGGGCTGCAACACGTTGAGACCCTCGACGATCAGGATGTCGGGGTGGGTGAGGGTCGCCCGTTCGTCGGGCACGATGTCATAGATCATGTGTGAGTACACCGGGGCGTTCACCTCGGGCAGGCCGGATTTCACGTCGATGACGAACGACAACAACGCGCGCCGGTCGTACGACTCCGGGAAGCCCTTGCGCCCGAGCAGCCCTCGGCGCTCGAGTTCGGCGTTGGGGTAGAGGAAGCCATCGGTGGTGATCAGTTCGACGCTCGGACGTCCGGGGGAGCGGGACAGCAGCTCACGGAGCAGTCGGGCCGTGGTCGACTTGCCCACGGCGACCGATCCGGCCACCCCGATGACGAACGGCGTGCGTCGCACCGACAGTCCGAGGAATGCGTTGTTGGCCCGGTAGAGGTGACCGGTGTGACGCATGTGCAGGTGGATCAGCTGGGTGAGCGGGGTGTAGATGTCGGCGACCTCCTCGCGGCTCGTCGGGTCGCCCAGGCCACGCAGCCTCGACAGGGTGTCCTCATCCAGGTCGATGTCGGTGTGGTCGGCGAGGTCGATCCACTGGGCGCGGGACAATTCGATGTAGGGTCCCGGGGGGTCATCGTCGTCCCGGGGAGCCAGAGTCGGCGCGGCATCCGTCACAGTCGTCCACCGGCATGTGGGAGCCGGTGCCTCCGCTGGCCAGCGTCACATGTGTGCGACGATCTGTCCATCCGGCACACCAGCGACGGGAGCCTCCGGGTCCCGGCGGGCCGGTGCCGTCCCGGTGCGCGGACAGGTGCAGGAGTGAGGGGAGAGCCATGATCGCTCGACAGCGATGGGCCGGGCTCGGTCGGGTGGGCCTCGTCGGGGTCCTGGTCGCGATCGCCGCCAGCGGCTGCGCCCAGGCGGTGCCCGCCGACCACGCGGGGTCCGCCCCCGCGAGCGGGGTGTCGGCGCCTTCGGGGACGCCGGCCGGCTCCGCGTCGTCGCAGTCCGCCACCGGTTCGCCCTCGTCGGGCTCGGGCGCCCCCTCCGGGACGCCGAACGCGACCGGCGGTGCGTCACCCGGGTCGGCGTCCATGTCCGCGCCGTCGGGATCGGTCGTCCCCTTGTCGTCGATAGCCCCCGGGGTGAAGAACCTCGCCCTCACACCCGAGCTGGCGCGCGAGATCCTCATCGCGGCCGCCACCTTCAACAAGCTTCCGGTGACCGCCTACGTGGGGCTGCTCCCGCGCTCGACCTTCGTGGGGCGGGACGCGACCGGCACCACGTGGGCCGCGACGGCCCTGGAGCCCAGCCCCTCCTCCGTGCCGGCCCAAGTCACCGTCCAGGACGCCGGGTCGTACCTGCTTCTGCGGCGCAACGGGTCCGGTGACTGGACCGTGTGGTCCGTCGGCCTGGCGAGCGCCGCCGACTGCGCGAGGTTCGGCCTGACGAGCGCGCTGCGCACGCTATGGGGCTGGCCGTCGACCGGGTGTCATCCCCGTCAATGAGCCGCCGCCGGGCGGCACTAGTGTGGTCGGCAGCGGGCGAAAGGAGCGCACCATGATCACCGCGATCGTCTTCATCAAGGCCGACGTCGATCGGATTCCGGAGGTGGCCGAGAAGATCGCCGACATCGAGGCCGTCAGCGAGGTGTTCTCGGTGACCGGCAAGATCGATCTGATCGCGCTGGTCAGGGTGCGCAATCACGACGACCTGGCCCGGGTCGTGCCCGAGGGCATCAACAAGGTCGCCGGCGTCCGCGCGACCGAGACCCATGTCGCGTTCCGCACCTACTCGCGCCACGACCTCGAGGCGATGTTCTCGATCGGGATGGAGTGACCCGAACACGCCGCTGACGAGGCGGGAAAGCAGCCAGTTCGAGAAACGCGCATTTCGTTTGTACACTTCTTGCCATGTGTGGAATCGTCGGCTATATCGGCCCCCGTAGTGCCCAGGACGTCGTGATCTCCGGCCTCCGTCGGCTCGAGTACCGGGGTTACGACTCCGCCGGCATCGCCGTCGGTCACGACGGTGTCCTCGAGGCGCGCAAGAAGTCGGGCAAGATCTCCTGCCTCGACACGCATCTGGCCGACGACCCGCTGCCGGCCTCGCACCAGGGCATCGGGCACACCCGCTGGGCGACCCACGGGGGGCCCAGCGACACCAACGCGCATCCGCACCTCAGCCAATCGGGCCGGGTCGCGCTCGTGCACAACGGCATCATCGAGAACTTCGCAACCCTGCGCTCCGAACTCGAGGCCGAGGGCGTGCGGTTCGTCTCCGAGACCGACACCGAGGCCGCGGCGCAACTGCTGGGGTATCTGGTGGACGCCGGCGCGCCGCTGGCGGAGGCCATGCGCTCGGTCGCGGCACGGCTCGACGGCGCGTTCACCCTGGTGGCGATCGACGCGCACGACCCCGACCGGGTGGTGGCTGCCCGCCGCAACAGTCCGCTGGTGGTCGGGGTCGGCCAGGGTGAGAACTTCCTCGGATCCGACGTCGCGGCGTTCCTCGAGTTCACCCGCGACGCCATCGAACTGGGCCAGGACCAGGTGGTCGAGATCACCCGCGAGAGCGTCGAGATCACCAACCTCGACGGCACCCCGGCCGGCGATGTCACGCCCTACCACGTCGACTGGGACATCGCGGCCGCCGAGAAGGGTGGCTTCGACTGGTTCATGCGCAAGGAGATCCACGAGCAACCGCGGGCCGTGGCCGACACGCTGCTCGGACGTTATGCGGCCTCCGGCGAGCTGGTTCTCGACGAGGTCCGGATCAGCCCCGAGGAACTGCGCCGGATCGACAAGATCGTCATCGTCGCCTGCGGCACCGCGTTCTACGCGGGCATGGTGGCCAAGTACGCGATCGAGCACTGGACCCGTGTCCCGTGCGAGGTCGAGATCGCCTCCGAGTTCCGCTACCGCGACCCGATCATCGACCCGATGACCCTGGTCGTCACGATCTCGCAGTCGGGGGAGACGGCCGACACGCTGATGGCGATCCGCCATGCCCGTGAGCAGCACGCGAAGGTGATCGCGATCTGCAACACCAACGGGGCCACGATCCCGCGCGAGTCGGACGCTGTGATCTACACCCACGCCGGACCCGAGCGAGGCGTGGCGTCCACGAAGGGGTTCCTCACCCAGGTGGTCGCCTGCTATCTGCTCGGGCTCTACCTGGCTCAGGTGCGCGGGATGAAGTACCGAGACGAGATCGCCGCGGTGATGGACGAGCTCTCGAGCATGCCCGAGAAGATCCAGCGGGTGCTCGACGATTCCCAGCAGGTGCTCGACCTGGCCGGGGAGCTCAAGGACGAGCACTCGTTCCTGTTCCTCGGGCGCCATGTGGGCTACCCGGTGAGCCTCGAGGGGGCGCTCAAACTCAAGGAGATCGCCTACAAGCACGCCGAGGGATTCCCGGCAGGCGAACTGAAGCACGGTCCGATCGCGCTCGTCGAGCAGGGCCTTCCGGTCTTCGTCGTGGTCCCGCCGCGAGGCCGCGACCAGCTCCACGACAAGGTGATCTCGAACATCCAGGAGGTGCGCGCCCGGGGTGCCCGCACGATCGTCATCGTCGAGGACGGCGACGACGAGGTGCTGCCCTACGGCGACGTCGTGATCCGGCATCCGCGAGTGTCGACGCTGCTGCAGCCGCTCGTGGCCACCGTGCCGCTGCAGTTGTTCGCCTGCGAACTCGCCGCCCGGCTCGGACACGACGTCGACCAGCCGCGCAACCTGGCCAAGTCGGTCACCGTCGAGTGACGGGACCGGCCCGTGGTCGTGCTCTGGATGCGGGCGACGGCGCCGCCGCCGGCTGACAGACTGGCCTCATGGGCATCGTGGGGATCGGGATCGACGTGTGCGGACTCGACCGCTGGCAGCAGGCCGCGGCGCGGCGTCCGGGCCTGGTCGAGAAGGTGTTGACACCGGCCGAGGCGGGACTCGGACCGTATTCGCAGGCGGCACGGTTCGCGGCTAAGGAGGCACTCGCCAAGGCGCTCGGCTCGCCCGGTGGCCTCTCCTGGCATGACGCCGAGGTGGTGCGCGGCCCGGCGGGGCAGCCGTCGTTCGAGGTGCGTGGCACGGTCGCCGCGCTCGTCGAGTCGCTGGGCGTCTCGGCACTGCACCTGTCGCTGTCCCACGACTCCGGTGTCGCGACCGCGGTGGTCGTCGCGGAGCGTGCCTGATGCGCCGCGTCGTCAGCACGGATGCCGTGCGGGACGCCGAGCAGCGCTACTTCGCCGCCCATCCCGGGGCCGATCTCATGGCCGTGGCCGCGGCGGCGGTCGCCGCTGCGACCCGTCGGTTGCTGGCGGACACCGCCGAGCCGTGGCAACTCCTCGTCGTGGTGGGCCCCGGCAACAACGGTGGCGACGGGCTGTTCGCCGCCGCGGAATTGGCCCGTGACGGCGCCGACGTGGCGGTGTGGCCCACCTCGTCGCACATCCATGCGGCGGGAGCCGCCGCGGCCCGGGAGGCCGGGTGCCACGTCGTCGACACCTCCGAGGTCGTGACCCGGTTGGCCGACTGCGACCTCGTCATCGACGCCGTGCTCGGCATCGGGGGACGCCCGGGGCTCCGGGAGCCCGTCGCCACGGTCGCAGCCGAGATCGAGGCGCTCGGTGTGCCGGTGCTGGCGGTCGACCTGCCCTCCGGACTCGACGCCGACTCGGGAACCGTGTCCGGCCCGTCGTTCCGGGCCGGCCACACCGTCACGTTCGTCGCCGAGAAACTCTGCCACGTCGCCGAACCGGCCGCGTCACGGTGCGGCACGGTCGAGGTCGTCGACATCGGTGTCGAGGCGCCGGACCCGGCGGCGCGTCGGGCCGAACCCGCCGACGTCGCCCGCCTGTGGCCCTGGCCCGACGCGACCAGCGACAAGTACTCCCGCGGGGTCGTCGGCCTCGACACCGGGTCCGACGACTACACCGGCGCGGGCCTGCTCGGTGCCCTCGGCGCGGTGCACGCCGGCGCCGGGATGGTGCGTTTCGCCGGGCCGGCCCGCATCGGCGACCTGTTGCGTCCGCTGCTGCCGAGCGTCGTTCACGGCGTTGGCAGGGTGCAGGCGTGGGTCTGCGGATCGGGCTGGGGCCGCGACGACGGGAACGCGCGCAGGCTCGCCGACCGGGTTGCCGACGGGGTGCCGCTCGTGGTGGACGCCGACGCCCTCGCCGTCCTCGACGCAGTGCTGCTGCCGGCCAACAGCCTGCTCACCCCCCACGCCGGGGAACTGGCCCGGCTGCTGGGCATCGAACGCACCACTGTCGAGGACGACCCGATCGCCGCGGCACGTGAGGCGGCCGGTCGCTACCGGGCCACCGTGCTGGTCAAGGGCGCGACCCAATACGTCGTCGCTCCTGACGGATCGGTGGGGATCGCCGTCGGGGGGCCGGCATGGACGGCTCAGGCCGGGTCGGGTGACACGCTGGCCGGGATCGCCGGCACGCTACTGGCCGCAGGTCTGGACGCAGCCTCCGCCGCTCTGCTCGCGGCGTCCGTGCAGGCGATGACTGCCGCCGAGCATCCGGGGCCGAGACCTCCGGACGAACTCGCCCGGCTGCTGCCCGACACGATTGCCCGTCTCGGGCAGCTCGCCGCCGGGTCAGTGGGTGGCTGAGGTGAGGCGGGGGATCCGGACGCCGATCCGGATCGCCTCGTGGTAGTGCTCGACCAACTCGGCACACAGTGCCGGCCAGGTGCGGTGCTCGACTCTCGCGCGGGCCTCCCGGCCGAACGCCGCACGCTTGGCGTCGTCGCCCACGAGGTCGACGGTGTAGTCGCGCAGGTGATCGAGGCGCCCGGGCTGGTAGAGCCACCCGGTGTGCGACGGGTCGACGAGGTCGATAGGCCCGCCGCGCCGGGGGGCGACGACCGGCAGGCCGCTCGCCTGGGCCTCCTGGATCGCCTGGCAGAACGTCTCCATGTCGCCCGTGTGCACGAACAGGTCGAAACTCGCGAGGTGGCGGGGAAGGTCGTCGCCGGTGCGGCGTCCGGTGAAGATCGCCTCGGGCAGCAGCCGTTCGAGGCTGCGCCGCTGGGGCCCGTCGCCGACGACCACCAGCTTCGTGCCGGGGATGTCGGCGACCGCCGCGAGGTCTTCGACCCGCTTCTCGCTGGCGAGACGACCCATGTAGCCGATGATCCGTTCTCCGCCGGGAGCCCATTCACGACGCAGTGCCTCGTCGCGCCTGTCGGGGTGGAACCGTTGGGAATCGACGCCGCGAGCCCAGATGCCGACCCTCGGGATGCCCTGGGCGAGCAACTGGTCGCGGGCATAGGTCGATGGTGCGAAGTTCAAGGTGGCCAATTCGTGCGCCTGGCGCAGGCGGTGCCACAGCAACGACTCGATCTGCGGGACGCCGTACCGCCCGGCGTAGGTGGCGATCTCGGTCTGGTAGATCGCCACGGTCGGAATGTGCAGGCTGGCCGCGGCCAGGGCCGCCTTGAAGCCGATGGCGAACGGAGCCGCGAGGTGAACCACGTCGGGACGGAAGTCGGTGAACTCGCGTTCGATGGTGCCCCGTGACACGGCGCTGACCCGGACATCCTGGTAGCCCGGCAGTCCGATGCTGGCGACGGGGATCACCGGAAACCCCGCGTACTGCCGGGGCGTGCGCCCGGCGTCCTGCGGTGCCAGCACGATCGCCTCGTTGCCGGTGTCGCGCAGGTGTTCGAGCATGCGCAGCACGGTGTTCGTCACCCCGTTGATCTGCGGGAGGAAGGATTCCGCGACCATGGCCACTCGCACATCCCGAGTGTAGCGGGGGCACCTGTCCCTCTTGTGGACTGCGGGTTGCCCGCCGGTGACCAGAGGATGACGGCCCTGCGACGGTCGGACGCCCCGGCCGCGCGCTGGTAGTCTTGCCTGTCGGCTCCGGTCGATCCGCCCGCCCGGCCACTCCGAGGTGGGGGTCGCGGCCGCCCGAGGGCGTCCGCCGGGTGCGATCCGCACGGATTCCACCCACAGATACATTCCATCGCGGTGTTGCTCTGCCCGCGGAGGCGCCGATGCGCCCCGCCCGTGTGTGCCGTCCGCGCCCAGGTCGAAAGCAGAGTGTCACACATGGTTCGTATTCCCCGATCCGGATCGTCCCCGTCGTCCGGCGACGCCCGAAAGAAGAAGCCACGTTGGTCGACTGAGAAGAAGGCTCAGCGCCAGTCGCGCGATCGGACCGAGCGCCCGGGCGACTCGCGCCGGGTCCCGCCCGCCGCCCGCCGAGGACTCGGTGAGGATCGCCGCGACGAGCAGCGGCCCGAGGGCCGTTCCGACCGCTGGGGCTCGGCCGAGCGTGAGGCTCCGCAGCGGTATGGCCGTTCGGATTCGTCGGATCGTGGTGGGTCGCAGCGGTTTGAGCGTTCCGGCCCCTCGGATCGTGGTGGGTCGCAGCGGTATGGCCGTTCGGATTCGTCGGATCGTGGTGGGTCGCAGCGGTATGGCCGTTCGGATTCGTCGGATCGTGGTGGGTCGCAGCGGTATGGCCGTTCGGATTCGTCGGATCGTGGTGGGTCGCAGCGCTATGAGCGATCGGATTCGCCGGACCGTGGCGCCGCTCGTCAGTCCGGCTGGGCATCCGACAACCGCTCGGCCGATCGCAGGCCGCCCGAGCGCCGCGACGACGCCCGATTCCGGTCCGAGCGCCCCGAGCGCGGCAGCTTCGAGCGGGGATCCTCCGACCCGCGTTCGCCGGAGTCCCGCGACGCCGGGCGCCCGTGGCAGCGCCGCGACGACGAGCGCCGCGACCGTGGCGGTTCCGCTCCCCTGGGGCGTCGCGGCGTGGGTGCCCGACCGGCGACCCCGCACTGGGGCGGCGAAACCCGGCCACGCCGGCGTGACGACGATCGCCGGGGCCTGCGACGGGCCGACGTCCGCAGCAGCAGCGCGTTCGCCGGTGAGACCGACGAGAGCCATGCCGACACGATGGACTGGCGCGCCGCCGACCTGTCGAACATCCAGCCCGGGGAGTTCGACGCAAGCAGCGTCGCGGCCGATGCGCCCTTCGCCGTGTTGGGAGTTCCCGCGCAACTGGTCGCGGCCCTGGCGGGCCAGGGTATCCGCGAGCCGTTCCCGGTGCAGGTGGCCACGATTCCCGACGCGCTCGCCGGTCGCGACGTGCTGGGCAGGGCCCAGACGGGCTCCGGCAAGACCCTCGGCTTCGGACTGCCACTGATCGCACGCCTCGCGGCCGGCGACCCGGCCGGTGGCGCCCCACGGGCGGTCGTGCTCGTGCCCACTCGCGAGCTTGCGCTGCAGGTCGCCGACGTGCTGGCCCCGCTGGCGCGCAGCATGCAACTCGACCTGTCGCTGGTGGCGGGAGGCATGTCCTACGGCCCGCAGCTCAAGGCGTTCGAGCGTGGGGTCGACGTCGTCGTCGCCACGCCGGGGAGGCTCATTGACCTCATGGACCAGGGGGCGGCCGACCTGTCGCAGGTGATGGTCACCGTGCTCGACGAGGCCGACCACATGGCCGACCTCGGGTTCATGCCGGCGGTGAGCGCGATCCTCGACGCCGTGCCGGGAGATGGGCAACGGATGCTGTTCTCCGCGACCCTCGACCACGCCGTCGACCGTCTGGTGCGGCGCTACCTGCACGATCCCGTCATCCATGAGATCGACAGCGATCGCGCGTCGGTCAGCACGATGGAGCACGTGCTCGCGCTGGTGAAGCCCGACGAGAAGCTCGCGGTGACCGCCGAGATCGCCAACCGGGCCGGTCGCACCGTCGTGTTCGTCCGCACCCAGCTGGCGGCCGACCGCATCGCGCAGGACCTGAGAGGGCTGGGGGTGATGGCCGGACCACTGCATGGTGGCCTCACCCAGGGGGCCCGGGCGCGCATGCTGCAGGCCTTCCGCGACGGCGTCGTGCCGGTGTTGGTGGCCACCGACGTCGCCGCCCGCGGGATCCACGTCGACGACGTGTCGCTGGTGCTCCAGGCCGATCCGCCGATGAACTCCAAGGACTACCTCCACCGGGCCGGCCGCACCGCGCGGGCCGGGGAGCAGGGCGTGGTCGTCACGCTCGTGCTGCCGCACCAGCGCCGGTTCACCTCCCGGCTCACCGAGCATGCGGGCGTCACGGTGCGCCCCACGCCGGCGAGTCCGGGTGATCCAGCACTGTCCGAGCACACGGGTGCCCGTCCGGTGTCGGGAGAGCCGATCCCGCAGGAGCGCTTCGACGCCCTCGTGGCGCCCAAGCAGCCGATTCGACAGCGGGGGCCGAAGGCACGGCGTCCGCGGTGGGACGCCGGCGGCCGCGGCCGCGGCGGGTCGGGTGAGAATGGCTCCGGTCGCGGTTCCCAGTGGGGTGGCCGCGATGATGGCGCTCGTCGCGGTGGGTATCGTCGCGCCGAACGCCACGACTGACCGATCAACTCCCGGGGAGCCGAGCTTTGTCCAGCGAACGCCTGTCACCCGCGCCAGACCCGGTGTCTGACGATGCCGCCGAAGTCTCAGAGGGCGGCAACCTCAGCCTGCGGGTCGCCGACCCGTCCGATGCAGCCGACATGCTCGCGGTCATCCGAGCGGCGTTCGCCGCGAGGCCACCGGTCGAGCCCCCCGCCGACTACCTCAACGACACCGTTGAGACGGTCGCGGGGGCGCTGGGCGCGGCGCCCGGTGTGGTCGCCGAACTCGTCGATGGTCACGGGCACCGCCGCATGGTCGGTTGCCTGTTGATCAGCCTCGACGACGACCTCGCCGGGCTGCACCGGGTCAGCGTCCTGCCCGGCAACCGGCTGGAGGGGATCGCGGAGGCGATGGTCCGTGGCGCCGTCGAGCTGGCCACCGATCTGGGGGCGACCCGGCTGGAACTGCTGAGCAGGCGCGAATTCCCCTCCACCCGCCGCTGGTGGGAACGGCACGGGTTCCGTGCCGTGCGAGAGGAGCCCACGGGCTACGTCATGCGGCGCGGGCTGCCGATTCGGGTCGAGGTGCCCGACGCCGAGGCCATGCGCCGCCTCGGACGCCGCCTGGCCCGCGTCGTGCGGGCCGGTGACGTGCTCATTGCGAGCGGTGATCTCGGGGCCGGGAAGACCACCCTCGCCCAGGGTCTGGGTGCGGGGCTGCGGGTCGCCTCGCCGGTGATCTCGCCGACGTTCGTCCTGTCCCGCATCCACTCCCCGCTCGGCCCGGGCCCGGCGCTCGTGCACGTCGACGCCTACCGGCTCTCCTCATCGGCAGAACTCGAGGACATCGACCTCGACACCTCGCTCGCGGATTCGGTCACCCTCGTCGAGTGGGGTGCCGGACTGGCGGAGGGGCTGTCGGATTCCTGGCTCGACGTTGACATCCGTCGCAGCGGTGACCCCGATGACGAGACCAGGGTCGTCTACATCGTCGGCACCGGGCCCCGGTGGGAGGGCGCCGACCTGCAGCCACTGGCCGACGACACCACCACGACTCTCCACGAAGGGACGCCCTCATGAGCGAGTGGGTGCTGGGAATCGACACCTCCACCGACGTGTGCGTCGGCCTGGCCCGCGACGGCGTCGCGGTCGTCTCGGCCCGCGTCGACGACCGGCGGGCACACGCCGAACACCTGCAGGAACTCATCGACCGCGCCTGCTCGGATCAGCACATCGCGATCACCGACATCGGCCGCGTCGTCGTCGGCCTCGGGCCGGGTCCGTTCACCGGCCTGCGTGTCGGCATTGTCACGGCTCGCACGATCGCCGCGCTGGGAGGCGACTTCCCGGCGACCATCGCGGTTCCCGCGGGCGTCTGCAGCCTCGACGTCGTCGCCCGGCAAGCCGTGCTGGGCGACCAGCCGCCGGGCGGCGAGTTCGTCGTGGCCTCCGACGCGCGGCGCCGCGAACTCTACTGGGCCCGCTACGCCGTCGACGGCTCCCGCATCGGCGAGCCGCAGGTGGGTGCGGCCGAGACGCTGCCCGACCTCCCGGTCGTCGGACCGGGCGCAGACCTGTATCCCGACGTGATCGGTGCCCGCGCCGTGCCCGGCCCCCGTCACCTGGATGCCGGGGTGCTCGCGGCGTCCATCGATGTGCTCCCCGACGCCGGCATCGAACCGCTCTACCTGCGCAAGCCGGACGCCACGGTGCCCTCGACCCGCAAGTCGACGCTGGTCACGCCCCGGTTGAGCCGCCGGTGACGCATCCCGCGTCGACCGCGACGGCGGAGGAACTGGCCCGCCTCGACGAGGCGTGCTTTCCGGCGTCGGAGCGTTGGAGCATCGCGGCCTGGTCCGATGAGCTCCTCGCCGAGGACCGGCTGCTCGGGTTCCGCCGCGACGGCGGGACGCTGGTGGCGGCGGCGAGCGTGCGGGTCGTTGCCGGCACCGCCGACCTGCACCGGATCATGGTCGACCCCCGCCACCGTGGGCGCCGGATCGCGTGCGGACTGCTCGACGAGATGCTGCGGCGTGCGGGCGTCGAGGCTGCACGGATGCTGCTCGAGGTGCGACACGACAACCCGGCCGCCCTCGCGCTCTACCGCGGGTTCGGCTTCCGAGTGATCGCCACCCGGCCCGACTACTACGGGACGGGGGCGCACGCGCTGGTCCTCGAGCGCGGGCTCGCCGGACCCGCGGATGCATCGGCAGGAGCGGGGCCGTCGCCGGACCCGGTGGCCGACAAGACGTCGCGATGTGACAAGCTGGGTGACCAACGCGGGGGAGGACTTGCATGAACACGTTGGAACAGAATTCGCAGATCTATCTCGACACGGCGGCCGCCGTGGTCGACCAGGTGTCACGCATTCCGGTGTCCCGGTACGAGGAGCCTGCCCTCGGCGTGTGGAATGTGCGCCACCTGATCGCCCACACAGGCAGGTCGATGCAGACCGTTCTCGACTATGTGCAGCGCCCTGCCGAGCGGATCGACCTGGCCACGGCGTCCGACTACTACCACGCGACCCGCCACCTCGCGGCGGCCGAGGGGGCGGCTCAGCGGGCGATCGACGCCGCCGAAGGGCTGCGCGAGGGTGCGGCCCCGGCGATGGCCGACCTGCTCGCCCGGGTCACCGAGGTGCTCGACTCCGTGCAGTCCGACGACCCCGACCAGTCCCGGATCATCATCACCCTGGCCGGGGGCATGCGCCTGTGCACCTACCTCAAGACCCGCATCCTCGAACTCACCGTGCACTCCCTCGACCTGGTCGCGGCCACCGGTGTCCCGGTCGACCTGCCCGCGGACGCGTTGCGGATCACCCTGCAGATCGAGAGCGATGTCGCCGTGCTCGATGGCCGAGGCGGCGAGTTGGTGCTGGCCCTGGCCGGGCGCCGGCCCCTTGACCCGGGCTTCTCGATCTTGTGAATCCGGGAGTGGTGACCGGTCAGCGGAGCAGGTTCGGTCCGCCGGTCACGTCGTCGAGAGCCGACACGATGCTGTCCGGGAGTACCCGGTCGTCGACCGCCAGACACTCGTCGAGTTGCCCGAGGGTGCGGGCGCCGAGCACGGGAGCGGTGACGCCGGGCGCGTCGCGCACCCAGAGCAGTGCCACCTGTGCCGGGGTGAGGCCGAGTCCGTCAGCGGCGGTGCAGACCGCATCGACGACGGCGCGGTACTTCTGCTCCAGATAGGGGTCGACGAACCACGACAGGTGGTCCGATCCGCCCCGCGAGTCGCGGGGCGTGCCCGAGCGGTACTTCCCGCTGAGGACGCCGCGTCCGATCGGCGACCACGGGAACACGCCCATACCGTGGGCGAGCGCTGCCGGCACCACCTCGAGCTCCACCCGCCGAGCGACGAGCGAATACTCGACCTGGGTGCTCACCAGGTGGGCGCGTCCGGGGATCGCCTGCTGCCAGGTGGCCGCCCGCGCCGTCTGCCAGCCGACGAAGTTGCTCACCCCGACGTAGCGCGTCATCCCGCTGCTCACCGCATGGTCGAGGGCGGCGAGGGTCTCCTCGAGCGGCGCCGGCCCCCAGGCGTGTACCTGCCAGAGGTCGACGTGATCGGTGTGCAGCCGTCGCAGCGAGCCGGCAAGGTCGTCGAGCAGTGCGCCGCGTGACGTGTCGACCACCCGCTGCCCCCCACGCAGGCCGAAGCCTCCCTTGGTCGCGATCACCACGTCGTCGCGGCGCAACTCGGTGTGGATGAGCTTGCCGATGATGCTCTCGGCCGCCCCGTTGCCATAGGCGGGGGCGGTGTCGATGAGGTTGCCCCCCGAGTCGGCGAACCGGCGCACGAGGTCGCGGGCCGTCGACGGTGTCACGTCGGCCCCCCAGGTCATGGTGCCCAGTCCCAGCCGGGATACCGACAGTCCCGACCGGCCGACGCGTCTGATCGCTTGACTCACCCGGGTGAGCTTAGCCAGTGGACGCCGGCGGGCGCCGCGGCCCGGCGTCCGCGACGGCGCCCCTAGGCTGGTTGCATGCCGATCGTCATCCTCGCCCGGCACGGGCGCAGCACCGCCAACACCGAAGGCATCCTCGCCGGACGCCGTCCGGGAGTCGCCCTCGACGACACGGGCACGTCGCAGGCCATGGGGATCGGCGAGCGGCTCCGCGGGATCGACCTCGCCCTCGCCGTGCATTCGCCACTGCTGCGCTGCCACCAGACGCTCGACCTGGCGCTCGACTCGTGGGCCGGCGCCCGGCCCCCGGTGCATCCCGACGAGCGGGTCATCGAGTGCGACTACGGCGCCTGGACCGGCCGGGCGCTGAGCGACCTCGGGCGGGAGGATCTCTGGGGGAGGATTCAGAGCCGTCCTTCCGAGGTGACCTTCCCCGGCGGTGAGTCGATGATCGCGATGCACGAGCGCGTCGTGGGAGCCGTCCGAGCCTGGAACGCGGGCCTGGGGGAGCGTGACGCCTGGCTGCTGGTCACCCATGCGGATCCGATCAAGGCGATCCTGTCCGACGCCCTCGGACAACCGTTCGACCGGTTTCAGCGGATCGGCGTCGACCCCGGGTCGGTGAGCGTCGTGCACTACCCGAGCGGCGACTCCTCACCGTTCGTCGTGACCGTCAACTCGCTGTCCGGGCAGGTGCGCGGCTTCGTCGACCGGTTCACCGGGCCCGCCGGCGGACCCGAACCGGGCGGGGGCGCCGGGCATACCGCCTGACGATCCGGTGTCGGGCAACGGGCGGACAACTAGGCTGGGGTCAGCGCCCGCGACCGGTGCCACCCACCGGAATCCGGCCCACCGGCTCCGTCCGCATCGGCCGGTCCCGACGCACCGGTCCAGTTGAACCAGCCCAGATGAAGCAGCCCAGTTGAAGGAGATGTTCCATGGCTCTGGTCCACCGCTACGAATTTCCCGACAGGTTCGTGGCCGGCACGGTCGGCCGTCCCGGGGAGCGCACCTTCTTCGTGCAGGCCCGGCAGGGCAGCCGGCTGACCAGCGTCGTCTGCGAGAAGCAGCAGGTGCAGGTCCTCGCCGACCATCTCGAGCGAGTGCTCGACGAGTTGGCGCGGCTGAGTGACGGACTGCTCGAGATCCCCGCCACCCGCACCACTGCGCACGACCTCGACCCCCTCGACGCTCCGCTCGATGAGGACTTCCGGGCGGGCACGATGACGATCGCCTGGGACGCCGAACTCTCGGCGGTTCAGGTCGAGATGTTCACGGTGGCCGACGACGACGAGGAGGAGGAGCGCGACTACCCGTTCAGCGGGGAGCGACCCGACAACGAGTCGCTGTCGGTGAAGATCACCCCCGACCAGGCCCGTGACTTCGTCGCCCGCGCCCGCAGCCTGGTGGCCGCCGGGCGTCCCGCGTGCCCGTTCTGCGGCCAGCCGATCAACCCCGAGGGTCACATCTGCCCGCGGTCCAACGGCTACCGGCGTCCGCTGTTCGAATGACCGGGCACCTCGCCGGGGACACCGACGGCGGCTGGCAGGTACTGGGGCGACTCGTCGAAGCGTCGAACGCCACCTTTCTACTCGCCGACGCCGAGGGGCAGCGGTTCGTGTACAAGCCGCGTGCCGGTGAGGCGCCGCTGTGGGACTTTCCCGACGGGAGCCTCGCCCACCGTGAGGTCGCGGCCTATGAGCTGTCCCGGGCGAGCGGGTTCGAGGTCGTGCCCCGCACGGTGATGGTCGAGCAGGCGCCCCTCGGGCGCGGGGCGCTGCAGTGCTTCGTCGATCAACCCGAGCGTGGCGACCTCGTGGCTCTCGTGGCCGCCGACGAGGTCCCCCCGGGCTGGTTCGGGGTGGTCATCGGTGTCGACTCCCACGATCGGGACGTCGCGCTCATCCACGCCGACGATCCGCGACTGCGGCGGCTCGCGCTGTTCGACGTGATCATCAACAACGCCGACCGCAAGGCCGGCCACATCCTGCAGACGCGCGACGATCGGGTTCTCGGCGTCGACCATGGGGTGTCGTTCCACACCGAGCCGAAGTTGCGGACCGTGCTGTGGGGGTGGGCCGGCGACGAGTTGGACGCCGCGGAACTCGCCCTCGTCAGAGGCGCCGTCGAGGCGGTCGATGCCGGGGTGCTCGATCCGTGGCTCACGGCCGAGGAGGTCTCGGCGACCCGCGAGCGGGCCACCGCGCTGCTGGCCGCGGGGACCCTTCCCGAGCCAGGAGAGCGCTGGCCGGTCATCCCCTGGCCCCCGATCTGACCCGGTGTCCCGGTGAGACTCAGGCGTTCCAGCGCACGATCGCGGGCGATTCCTTCTCGTGGCCGAGCACGCACACGGCGCCGGTCTCCAGGGGGAAGCTCTGACCGCGGGCGATGTCGATGCCGAGCCAGCACAGGGCGAGCACGCGTGAACTGTGCCCGTGGCCGAAACAGATCGCCCGCTCGACCCCCGACGCCTGCACCCGGCGCACCACATCGGTGAGCCGGTTGATGATCTGGGTCCGGGTCTCGCCCCCGGGCAGCGGATGGGTCCAGATGCGCCAGCCGGGCACGTCGCCGCGGATCTCCTTGCTCGTGCGCCCCTCGTAGTCGCCGTAATCCCACTCGGCGAGCCGCTCGTCGATCTCCGGGCTGAACCCGGCCAGTTCGGCGGTGCTGCGGGCGCGCAACCGGGGGCTGGACAGGACGAGACCGAAGTCGTCGGGGGAGAGCCCGATGTCGGCCAGTTTGGCCCGGACCCGGCGCGCCTGGTCCTCGCCGTCGGGCAGCAGGGGCAGGTCGGTCACCGACGTGTGCCGGCCCGAGCGGCTCCACTCGGTGGCGCCGTGGCGGACGAGAAAGAGCTCTGTCATGGCTGCACCCTAGGGCGATCGTGCCTCCTGCCCCCCAATCCGCCGTCATGTGGCCATTCGGTCCCGGTGATGCCGCGCCACTAGGATCGCCGGGTGAGCCCGAGGATCCCCCTGCCCGTGACCCTGCGAGGCCGGTTCGTCGAACTGGAGCCGCTGCACGAGGGTCACCTCGGCCCGCTCACCGCGGCACTGCACCATCCGGAGGTCTTCGCCGGGGGGTGGGGCGGCGGGGCCGCCGCCTACGATCCACGACCGGACGGGTTCGCCGACTTTCTGCGGGGCTACCTCGGCGCCGAGCGGCCGTTCGCGGTCCGCATCGTGGCCGGTCCCGACGCCGGGACCGTGGTGGGCACCACATCGCTCGGCGAGTGGGAGCCCGCTCACGAGCGAACCCACCTCGGCTGGACCGCCTACGACCCGCGGGTGTGGGGCACCGGCGTGAACGCCGAGTGCAAGCTGCTCCTGCTCGCGCACGTCTTCGAGCACGGGTGGGGCCGGGTGCGGATCCAGGCTGACGCGCTCAACGCCCGATCGATCGCCGCCATCGCCCGGATCGGGGCCAGCCGCGAGGGCGTCACCCGCCGCGACAAGCGTCGGGCCGATGGAACATGGCGGGACGCCGTGGTGTTCTCAGTCATTGCCGACGACTGGCCGGACGTCCGAGACCGGCTCCGGGCGCGGGTGGATGCCACTCGACCCCCGCGACTCGGCCGGTCGGCGTCCACCACACACGAGGAGTCACGATGAGGTCATGGGACGCCCCCGAGGTCCCCGCGCTCGGATACCGCTCGTCCGGGGTCGACGACTCGCTGCGGCTCCACGACACGGCGACCGGCACCCTGAGACCGGCCGGCCCCCGCGAGGGCACCGGCCGCATGTACGTGTGCGGTATCACCCCCTACGACGCCACCCACCTGGGCCACGCCTTCACCTATCTCGCGTTCGACCTGGTCAACCGTCAGTGGCGTGATCTCGGACTGCAGGTGCGTTTTGCCCAGAACGTCACCGACGTCGACGACCCGCTGCTCGAGCGGGCCCAGCAGACCGGTCGCGACTGGAGGGAATTGGCCGCCGAGCAGATCGAGCTGTTCCGCGAGGACATGCGTGCCCTGCGGATCATCCCGCCCGAGCACTACATCGGCGCGGTCGAGAGCGTCGACGGGGTCGCGGATCTCGTCGAGACCCTGCGCGCCGAGGGCGCGGTCTACCAGATCGATGATCGCGACCATCCGGACTGGTATTTCAGCTCGACCCGCACTCCCGGCTTCGGCGACGTGTCGCACCTCGACGCCTCGACCATGCGGCGGGTGTTCGCAGAGAACGGCGGCGATCCCGACCGTCGGGGCAAGCGTGACCCGCTCGACTGTCTGGTGTGGCGGCTGGAACGCCCGGGAGAGCCCTCCTGGGAGTCCCGGCTCGGGCGGGGACGTCCCGGGTGGCACATCGAGTGCACCGCGATCGCCCTCACCCATCTCGGCCCCACGATCGACGTTCAGGGCGGCGGCTCCGACCTCGTCTTCCCCCACCACGAGATGTGCGCCGCCGAGGGCTACGCCGCGACCCACCGGCCGTTCGCGGGGTCCTTCGTGCACGCGGGCATGGTCGGCCTCGACGGTCAGAAGATGAGCAAGTCCCTCGGCAACCTCGAGTTCGTCTCGCGGCTGCGCGCCGAGGGGGCCGACCCGATGGCGGTGAGGCTGGCGCTGATCGCCCATCACTACCGCGAGAACTGGGAGTGGACCCCCGGACAGTTGGACGCCGCCACCTCGCGGCTCGCCGCCTGGCGCGCGGGGGCGGAGGCGTCGGGTGCCGTCGCGGCCGAACCGGTGATCGACCGCGTCCGCGCGGCCCTGCGCAATGATCTCGACACGGTTTCGGCGATCGCTGAACTCGACGCGTGGGCCGCCGCGTCGCGATCGTCCGGCCGGCACGATCCCGTGCCGGCGTCGCTGATCACCTCCGCGGTCGACGCGCTGCTCGGCATCCGGCTCTAGCTGCGGGTCGGGGACCTCCGGGTCCACCGCAGGGGCGTGCTCGCGGAGGTGTTCGCGGGCACGGGCGATGAGACGGACGCTGCACAGGTGACGGTAGGCTCTGCCCGGTGAGCAAGACCTTCGAAGACCTGTTCGCCGAACTCGGTGAGATCGCCCGCAACCGGCCCGACGGCTCCGGAACGGTCGCGCGGCTCGACGCCGGCGTCCACGCGATCGGCAAGAAGATCGTCGAGGAGGCCGCCGAGGTGTGGATGGCGGCCGAGCACGAGACCCGTGACGACGCCGCCCTGGAGATCAGCCAGCTGCTCTACCACGTGCAGGTGCTGATGGTCGCGCTCGACCTCGGCCTCGACGACGTGTACCGGCATCTGTGAGCGGCGCTCCCGACCGCCCTCACCCGACACCCGAAACGGATCCAGTCATGGCACCTGATCGCACGCCGCTGAAGGTCGCGGTCCCCAACAAGGGCTCGCTCGCCGACCACGCCACCACCATGCTCCGCGAGGCGGGCTACCGCCAGCGCAGCGACCTCAAGGACCTTGTCCTCTACGACGAGGCCAACGGGGTCGAGTTCTATTACCTGCGTCCCCGTGACATCGCGGTGTACGTGGGGGAGGGCACCCTCGATCTCGGTCTGACCGGTCGCGACATGCTCATCGACTCCGGCGCCAACGCCGATGAGGTCATGGCTCTCGGCTTCGGGGCCACCCGGTTCCGGTTCGCCGCGCCCGGGGGCGCGTCGATGACGCTGTCCGACCTCGACGGACGCCGGATCGCCACGTCCTATCCGGGGCTGCTCCAGGGCTACCTTGCCGCGCACGGTGTCACCGCCCGGCTCATCCGGCTCGACGGCGCAGTCGAGTCGTCGATCCGGCTCGGCGTCGCCGACGCGATCGCCGATGTCGTCGAGACCGGCACCACGCTGCGCCGTGCCGGGCTCGAACTGTTCGGCGAGCCGATCCTCGAATCCGAGGGCATCCTCATCCAACGCCGCGGCGGCGACGCCATGCCCGGCCTCGGGCAGCTCCGGCACCGCCTCGACGGCGTCCTCGTCGCCCGCAACTACGTGATGATCGACTACGACGTGCACGAGTCGAACCTCGAGGCCACCACCCGGCTCACCCCGGGGCTCGAGGGGCCCACCGTGTCGGGGCTCGCCAAGCAGGGCTGGCACGCGGTGCGGGCGATGGTGCCCCGGCGCAGCGCCCAGCAGCTCATGGACGATCTCTGGGAGGCCGGCGCGCGAGCGATCCTGGTCACCGACATCGCCGCCTGCCGCCTCTGACCCCGAGCATCCGGTCGTCCGGCGCCCGCCGGACGCCGACCACTGGAGGAACACCCATGATGTGGAGTATCCGATGAGCGCCGCCCCCGCTCCCGAGACGCTGACGCTGCGCTCGCTGCCGGTCCTGATCACCGGCTCGGTCGTGTCGGTGGTCCTCGTCGGCGGATGCGCCGCGTTGTGGATCGGGATGGATCCGATCGCCCGGTCCGAGTGGACCTGGCCGCAGATCGCGACGATCGTGTTCTTCCTGGTTGTCATCGTCGCGGTGGTCATGGGCATCGGGCTCAGCAAGGTGAGCGTCGGCCCGGATGGGGTCACCATCCGCAATGCGGTGCAGGTGAACCACTACGGCTGGGATCAGGTCGACGACTTCGTGATGGCCCCGGGCGACTCGTGGGTGCACCTGCAGTTGGTCGACGACGAGCAGGACGGCGCCGCGCACATGGTCCTGGCCGTCCAGCGGGCCGAGGGCGACCGGGCCGATGAGCACCTCGCCCAGCTGCGGGCGATGGTGCGTCGCTACAAGCAGTCCTGACCCGACCGAGCCTCGGCGGCTCACCGGGGTACTGCGAGCCATCCGAACTCGCCCGGGGAGAGTTCGACGAGACGGCGACCTGCGGCCAGGTGTTCGAGCAGATCGGGGCCGATTTCGAGCGGCGACGGCCCGGCCACGTCGATCAGCAGCACGTCCGAGCCCGCCTCGGCGACGGTCGCCGCCACGTCGTCGAGGGTCCCGGGCACGGGGCGTGCGTCGCGGTTCCACGCAGTGACGGCGTCCACCCCGGTGAACGCGAGCAGGGCCAACCGGCCGTCGGCGCCGCGCAGGCTGACCGCTGCCATCTCGGCGTGTCGGTCGGGGTCGGGGCCGCCGCCGGCGTCGTCACGGTCGGCGATGATCGGCAGCAGCAGCCGGCTGGCGCACAGCGCCGCCACCGCTCGCAGGTAGCTCACGGCGTCGCGGACGCCCGCCAGAGCGGCCCGCACGGACTTGTCGGGGTCTCCGTGATCGTCGGCCCAGCGGCGTCCGACGTCGGCGAGGCGCCGCTGGGTGTCGTTCACGGCGTCTCCGTCGGTGCCTGGTGCGCGTGTGGCACAGTGGGGCGCATGAGCGACCAGTTGATCGTCGTCCTGGGGGCCATCGGCCTCATCGTAGTGGTGCTCGCCGTCACCGCGATCCGGTGGGGACGCAGCCGCAGCGTGCGCGCCCTGCTTCACGGGATCGGGCTCGCCCTCATCATCGGGGCCCTGTGGATCGTCGGATTCCTCGATCTCGTGCTCGCCTGGGTCCGCGCCACGGTCCGGTGGGTGCGTCAAACCCCGTTCGACACCGTGCGGCTGGTCGGGGCCTGCATCGGTGGCGCGGGCCTGCTCGTCTTGATCATCGGCAGCGCCATGAGTCCGGTGTCGCGGGCCGAGGCCAGGCAGCGCCGGGAGAAGCTTCGGGCCGCTCAGACGGCGTCCAGCCCGGCCCCCGTTCCCGGCCCGGCGAACCCGGGCGTCGGCACGTCCGTCGAGCCCGCCGCGAAGAGTGCCACCGCCACGGCCACGCCCCCGTCCGACTCCGACGACGCCGAGATCGAGGAGATCCTGCGCCGCCGCGGCATCAAGTGATCGCCGGGCGGGGCCCGATTGGTCCGATCGGTCGTCGTCGCCTAGACTGAGGGGGATCGATCGGACGTCTCACGTGCCGATCCGCCGAAGTGGAGGTCCTGGCCTCCCACCCGAGCGGGGCCACGAAGTTTGGTGGGTTCCTGCCGGGTCGATGATTCCACGCCTGAGGGCGTGGCACCTCCGGGTGGCGTGCGCGCAATCGCTGGTCAGGCCTTCGCCGTGTGGCGGAGGCCTTTTGACGTTTCCGATCGTCGCCTCTGTCAATACAAGTCCCGGGAGGACACATCAGCACTGAACCGCGCATCAACGATCGGATCCGCGTGCCCGAGGTCCGGCTCGTCGGCCCCAACGGCGAGCAGGTGGGCATCGTCCGGATCGAACAGGCCCTGCAACTGGCTCGTGAGCACGATCTCGATCTCGTCGAGGTGGCCGCGGCCGCTCGCCCGCCGGTCGTCAAGCTCATGGACTACGGCAAGTTCAAGTACGAGAACGCGCAGAAGGCTCGTGAGTCGCGTCGTAACCAGACGAACACGGTCATCAAGGAAATGAAGTTGCGGCCCAAGATCGACGAGCACGACTACGAGACCAAGAAGGGTCACGTCGTGCGCTTCCTCAAGGGTGGCGACAAGGTGAAGATCACCATCATGTTCCGGGGCCGGGAGCAGTCGAAGCCCGAACTGGGAGCGAACCTGCTCAAGCGTCTGGCCGGCGACGTCGAGGAGTTCGGCTTCATCGAGTCGGCTCCCAAGCTCGACGGGCGGAACATGCTCATGGTTCTCGGGCCCACCCGCAAGAAGACCGAGGCGCGAGCTGACGAGAAGGCCGAGCGTGACCGCCGGATGGCCGAGCGCGCTGCCGCCCAGGAGTCCGAGCGCGAGTTGGAAGCCCAGTATCGGGCGTCGCACAAGACCACATCGAAGAAGAAGCGCGGTCCGGCCGACAATCTGGATCCCGACGTCGATCTCTGAGGGTCGGCGATCCCCGGGACCGAACCGGCCAGTGGCCTCCCGTCACACCCCAGCCGTCAGGCTGCCACAGCAACTCCCACGGGCATCTCGGGGGAGCCAACGATAGAAGGAGCGGCATCATGCCGAAGATGAAGACCCACTCCGGGATGAAGAAGCGTGTCACCCGCACCGGCAGCGGGAAGCTCGCGCACAAGCAGGCCGGCACCACGCACCTGAACGAGCACAAGCCCTCCAAGCGCATGCGCCGACTCCAAGGCGTCGAGATCCTCACCGGTGGGGACGCCCGCAAGGTCCGCAAGCTGCTCGGCAAGTACAAGGGCAAGTGATCCGTAGCCGAACCCGGCCAGCCAGTCCCGGGGCGACGGCCGCCGCCGTCCCGTCAAGTTCAAGGAGATAGACCATGGCACGCGTCAAGCGTTCTGTGAATGCGCAGAAGAAGCGCCGCGAGGTTCTCGAACTCGCGTCCGGCTATCGCGGTCAGCGTTCGCGCCTGTACCGCAAGGCCAAGGAGCAGATGCTCCACTCGATGGCCTACGCCTACGATCACCGCCGTGACCGCAAGGGCGATTTCCGCAGCCTGTGGATCCAGCGCATCAACGCTGCCTGCCGCGCCGAGGGCATGACCTACAACCGCTTCATCAACGGCCTGAAGAATGCCGGTGTCGAGGTCGACCGCAAGATCCTCGCCGATCTCGCCGTCACCGATCCGACGGCTTTCACCGCCCTGGTCGAGGTGGCCCGCACCAACCAGGTGGCCGCCTCCTGACCAGGCGGACATCCGGATCGCCCGCGAGTGGAACCCTCCACCCGCGGGCGATCCACATTCCCGGGATACGAACACCGGGTCAACGATTAGAACACCCTCTTGCGGTGCGGAAATGCTACCCCCTAGGGTAGGTCCGTCGTCTCCGCTGGGCGCCCACCCCAGCGGTCCAGCCCCTCCTCCCCAAGGGACCCCACATGCGCAAGCCCACCAACACCACGCTTCTCAAGATCGCCGGCGTCGTCCCGCTCGTGGCGGGAGTGGCAGTCGTCTACGCGGGCGCGTCTCCCCACGGCTTCCTGGGTGGCCGGCTGAGCAGCCAGCCCGTCGCGGCGGCCAGCGGCTCCCCGTCGTTCCTCGACAGTGCCAGCAGCGACCCGAGCTCTCCGGAACTCGGCGACCGGAGCGCCCCCGAGACCAGCGAGGCGACGAGCGCCACCCCGACCGAGTCGGTCGAGACGCCGTCCACCTCCGAGACGCCGGGTCGCCACGACGTCGGGAGTGCCCGCCCGTCGATCCGGGTCATGCCCGACATGGTCGAGTCGACGCAGACCTCCGAGGCCGTCGAGACCTCGGAAATGCCGGCCAGGGCCGAGTCGCCGGAGACCCCCGACCGGGCCGAATCGCCCGAAACCCCGGATCACCCGTGGACCTCGGACACCCCCGCCCCGTCCGAGTGGTCAGCCGGTTCCTCGGATCCGAGCCCGACGTGGCAGCGGAGCGCCGAGAGCGATCCCACTTCCGGATCCCGCGAGGGCGACTGAGCGGCGGGCCCCGGTTCGGCCGCCGTCTCACCGGGACTCGAACCCCCCTTGCGCAACGGGCACGGAAGCAATAAAGGGACCCCCCCTAAGTGCGCATTCCCGGGCGTCGTATGGTGAAGGAGTCAACACGGCCGGACGGTCGAAACAGCTGGTCCGGCCCCGATTCCCAGGGGGGAACCCAGATGCAGAAGTCCGTCTACCGCACGCTGCTGAAGATCGTCGGCGTCGTGGCGCTCGTGGCCGGGATCGCGATCACCTACGCGGGCACGTGGGCTCACACATTCGTGAGTGACCAGCTCAGCAGCCAGAAGATCACCATGCCGAGTGGTGCCGCGCTGACCGAACAGGTCATGAAGGATCACCTGACCCAGTACGCCGGTGAGCAGATGACCACCGGGCCGCAGGCCTACGCCTACAGCGAGTACTTCATCCACGAGCACATGATGGCCGCCAGCGGCGGCAAGAGCTACTCCGAGATCGGCACCGAGGCCAGCGCGATGGCCAAGGCCAACCCGCAGATCACCGCGGGTACCGCGTCGGCGACCGACATGGCCGCCTACAACAAGCTGACCGGTATCAAGAACACCCTGTTCCAGGGTGACGCGCTGCGCAGCATGCTGCTCACGGCCTACGCCTGGTGGACCGTCGGCACCATCGCCCTGTGGGCGGGAATCATCCTGATGATCGTCGGTGTCGCCCTCGGCGTCCTCGGATTCATCGGATTCAAGGGGAACAAGGGCGTCGTCGCCGGGGCTGCCGCCTGAGCGAACCGTCCGGCCGGACGATCACCGGCCCGACACCTCACCACATCGAGAAGGGCGTCACGACTCCGGTCGCGGCGCCCTTGCCCGTCGCCGGCGACCTGCCGTGCCCGCTGGGACGATGCCGACACGGCGGTCGCGAGGGCGTGGCTGATGAACGGGCACCGGAGCCCGCCCTGCGGGTGGGTTGACGGCGCCGCGTCGCTGCGGGCCCTCTATTCTGTCGGCATGGCGTTGTCCCAGTTGAGCCGCGCCCAGTATCGAGCCGCCCGCAAGCTCACCACGCGCAAGGGCCGTGACGAGACGGGGGAGTTCCTCGTCGAGGGCGCCCAGGCGGTGCGCGAGGCGTTGCGGCGTCCCGACATCGTGCGGGCCGTGCTCGTCGAGGATCCCGACCGTCACGCCGAGCTGCTCGCGATGGCGGACCCTGGGCGATGCTGGCAGGTGCACGCGTCCGACCTCGCCGGGCTCAGCGACGCGGTCACCCCTCAAGGAATCGTCGCGGTGTGCCTCCGCGAGACGACCGGCCTCGATGACGTGCCCGACCCGAGGCTGGTCGTGATCTGCGCCCAGATCCGCGATCCCGGTAACGCGGGGACGGTCATCCGCTGCGCCGATGCTTTCGGCGCCGACGCCGTCGTGTTCACCAAGGGCTCCGTCGACATCCACAACGGGAAGACCGTCCGCGCGAGCGTCGGCAGCCTGTTCCACCTGCCCGTGGTCGTGGGTGTCGATCTCGCCGACGCCGTCGCCTGGGCTCGGTCCCGGGGATGCGCGGTGCTCGCGGCCGCCGGGGGAGGCGACCGATTGGACGACCTGGCCGCCTCGGGCGGCCTGCGGGGGGCGGTCGCCTGGGTGATGGGCAATGAGGCCTGGGGCCTTCCCGAGGCTGATCGTGCCCTGGCCGACCGCGTCGTCGGCATCCCGATGTGGGGCCGGGCCGAGTCGCTCAACCTGTCCACCGCGGCCGCGATCTGCCTCTACACCACCGCCGCCGAGCAGCACGCCGGCCGTTCGCACGACTGACGGCCAGCCCAGTGTCGGCCGTCGCACCGCTGCCTGCCCTGATAGCCTCGTCGCCATGCTGACGGGTCGCCGATTTCCCCGCCCCCGGCCGGACACCGGCCGTGGGGTGTGAGCGCGATCGATCCGATTCCCGCGCCGAGCCCGCGGTCCCGACCGGGGGATCCCGGCTGTCGACCTCCGCGGCGCCCTGTCCGGGCCCCCGCCCGGGGTCGCCGCCGTCCCGGTGCCGTCCCTAAACTGGCCTGCGGCGCGGTGGCCGCAACCCGCCCCCGCACGCCCCGGCCGATCCCGGAACTCTGAGGAGGACCCCATGAGTGGGCCGAACACGAACTACGATCCCGTGCAGGTGTCGCCGCTGGACGACGACCATGTGCAGGCGATGGTCGATGAGGCACTCGCGGCGATCGCGGCCGCACGGACCACCGCCGAACTCAAGGCGGTGCGGATCGCCCACAGCGGTGATCGTTCGCCGCTGGCGCTCGCCAACCGGGAGATCGGCGCGCTGCCTCCGCAGGCGCGCAAGGACGCCGGCCAGCGTGTCGGTCGGGCCCGAGGACTGCTGGGCGGGGCGATCGCCGAGCGCCAGGAGGCCCTCGCTGCCGCCGAACTCGACGCCGCGCTGATCGCCGAGACGGTCGACGTCACCCTGCCGGTCGCACTGGCACCCCAGGGGGCGGTGCATCCGATCACGGCGATGATGGACATGATGTGCGACGTGTTCCTCGACCTCGGCTGGGAGATCGCCGAGGGGCCAGAGCTCGAGGCCGAATGGCTCAACTTCGACGCGCTGAATTTCACCCCCGACCACCCCGCCCGGTGGTTGTCCGACACTCTTTTCGTCGAACCGACCCAGAATCACACGCTGATGCGCACGCACACCTCGCCGGTGCAGGCACGGGCGCTGCTGGCGCGTGACCTGCCGGTCTACGTGGTCTGCCCCGGCAAGGTCTACCGGGCCGACGAGTACGACGCCACCCACCTGCCGGTGTTCCACCAGCTCGAGGGGCTGGTCGTCGACAAGGGCATCTCGATGGCTCACCTCAAGGGCAGCCTCGACCACCTCGCGCGGTCGCTGTTCGGCGACGGGGTCGAGACCCGGCTGCGTCCGCACTTCTTCCCGTTCACCGAGCCGAGCGCCGAGATCGACCTCAAGTGCTTCGTGTGTCATGGCGCGAGCGTCGGCGATCCCGACAACCCCTGCCGCACGTGCCGCAGCGAGGGCTGGATCGAATGGGGAGGGTGTGGTGTCGTCAATCCGCGGGTGCTGGCGTCCGCGGGCATCGACACCGAGATCTACTCGGGTTTCGCGTTCGGCATGGGCATCGACCGCACCGTGATGTTCCGCAACTCCGCCACCGACCTGCGCGACTTCGTCGAGGGCGACGTCCGCTTCAGCCGCTCACTGATGGGAGACGCACGATGAGGGCACCGATCTCCTGGTTGCGCGACCTCGTGCGGGTGCCACCCGGCACCACCACCGAGGCGATCGCCGAGCGCTGGACGGCGGCCGGACTCAATGTCGAGCGGATCGAACATAGTGGCTCCGACATCGCGGGTCCGGTCGTCGTCGGCCGGGTGATCAGCCTCGTCGAGGAGCCGCAGAAGAACGGCAAGACCATCCGCTGGTGCCGCGTCGACGTCGGGCCCGAGCACAACGATCCGGCATCGGGCGTCCTGCCGGCGGGCCGGGGGATCGTCTGCGGCGCGCACAACTTCGCCGTCGGCGATCATGTGGTGGTCGCGCTGCCGGGTGCCGTGCTGCCCGGGGGATTCGCGATCGCGGCGCGCAAGACCTACGGCCACGTGTCCGACGGCATGATCTGCGCCGAGGACGAACTGGGCCTCGGCGACGACCACACCGGGATCATCGTGCTGCCCGAGGTCGTCGACGGCCACCGGCTGCTCCTCGGCGAGGACGCCCTCGGCGTGCTCCGGGTGCGCGATGAGGTCATCGAGGCCGACATCACCCCCGACACCGGCTACTGCCTGTCGTTGCGTGGGCTCGCCCGCGAGACCGGGCAGGCGTTCGGCGTGTCGTTCGACGACCCGTACGCGCGCCCGGTGCCCCCGCCCCGACAGGAGGGGTACCCGGTGCGGGTCGACGACGCCGGCGCGTGTCCCCTGTTCGTCGCGCTCACCGTCACCGGCGTCGACCCGGCCGCGCCCACCCCGCGCTGGATGGCACAGCGGCTCGCGCTGTCGGGCATGCGCTCGATCTCGCTGTCGGTCGATGTCACGAACTACGTGATGCTCGAGTCCGGCCAGCCGATGCATGCCTACGACGCCGACCGACTCCGGGGGCCGATCGTCGTGCGGAGGGCCGCGGCGGGCGAGACGCTGATGACCCTCGACGACCAGCAGCGTGCGCTGCGGCCCGGCGAGGACCTGTTGATCTGTGACGACTCCGGCCCGATCGGGCTCGCTGGCGTCATGGGGGGCGCCACCACCGAACTCGGCTCCGCAACCCGCAACATCGTGCTCGAGGCGGCCTGCTTCGATCCGGTCACGATCGGCCGGGCCTTCCGCGCCCACAAGCTGCCGAGCGAGGCGTCCAAGCGGTTCGAGCGCGGCGTCGACTCCGCGCTCGCCCATGCGGCGGCGCACCGGGCCGCCCAGCTCCTGGTCGACCTCGGCGGAGGCACGCTGCAGCCGGGGGAGACCGTGGTCGGCGGGCCGCAGTCGATGCCCTCCCAACGGTTCCGGGCGGCGCTCGCGGGGGAGATTCTCGGCGCTGAGGTCGCCACCGACCAGGTCGTCTCGGTGCTGCGCGCATCCGGCTGCGCGGTGTCGCTCGCTGAAGGGGTCGTCACGGTCACCCCACCGACATGGCGTCGCGACCTGGTCGACGGTTACGACTACGTCGAGGAGGTCGGCCGCAAGATCGGTTTCGAGCGGATCGGTTCGAGCGTGCCCGTCTCGCCCGGGGGGCGCGGGCTCACCGCGGACCAACGTGCACGGCGCTCGGTCATCGCGGCGCTCGCCGCGGCAGGCTTCGTCGAGGTGCTCACGCTGCCGTTCGTCGGCGATGACGACCTCACCCGGCTGGCGCTGCCCGCCGGAGACGAGCGTCTCGGCGCGGTACGCCTCGCCAACCCACTGGCCGACACCCAACCCTACCTGCGCACGACCCTGCTGCCGGGGCTGTTCGCCGCGGTCAACCGCAACACCTCCCGCAGCCAGGACGACCTGGCCCTGTTCGAGATCGGCAGCGTCTTCCTCGCCCGGGGACCGTTGCCCCCCGCGCCGATGCCCGACGTGACACGGCGTCCGAATGACCAGCAGGTCGCCGCGCTCAACGCCGCCCTCCCCGCCCAGCCCCGCATGCTCGCCGGCGTGATCACCGGCGATTGGCTGCCTGCGACCTGGAACGGCCCGGCCCAACCCGCCGGATGGGCGCACGCGATCGCCCTGGCCCAGACCGCCGCCGCGGCGATCGGGTTGCACGTGCAGCGGCGGGCCGGCGTGCGGGCGCCGTGGCATCCCGGACGCTGCGCCGAACTCAGCGTCGGCGGCCGCGTCATCGGCTGGGCCGGCGAACTGCACCCCACCGTCATCGCGGCGGAGGGCCTGCCCGCCCGCACCGCCGCGGTCGAGATCGACCTCGATGCGCTCGTCGGGTCGGCACCCAGGTCGGGCGAGATCCGCCCGCTGTCGCCGTGGCCGCTGGCGAAGGAGGACGTCGCCCTCGTCGTCGACGCGGGCACGCCATCGGCAGAGGTCGAGGCGGCGCTGCGCGAGGGCGCGGGCGCCCTGCTCGAGTCGATCGCCCTGTTCGACATCTACACCGGTCCTCAGGTCGGCGAGGGCCGGAAGTCGCTCGCCTACGCGTTGAGATTCCGGGCGCCCGACCGCACGCTCACCGACGCCGAGGCGTCCGCTGCCCGCGACGCGGCCGTGGCCGTGGCGGCCGAGCGCTGCGGCGCGGTGCTGCGGGGCTGACCCGCCCGCCATGGCGCTCAACCGGGCCGACGTCGTGGAGGCGGCGCTGGCGATCCTCGACCAGTACGGGATCGCCGACCTCACGATGCGACGGCTCGCCGAGCGGCTCGGCGTGCAGGCGGGCGCGTTGTACTGGCACATGCCGAACAAGCAGTCGCTGCTCGCGGCGGTGTCCGACGTCATCGTCGGCCAGGTGCAGCTCCCGCGCGACGACCCTGACTGGCGGGCGTGGCTCCCGGACTGGGCGGGGCGACTTCGCTCGACGCTGCTGCGCCACCGGGACGCCGCCGAACTCGTGTCCACGACCCGGGCGACCGGCCTTGGTGGCCTCGACTGGCTCGCCGCGCCGCGGCGTCGGCTCGAGGAAGCAGGCGTCCCCGAGGGTGAGGCTGCCGACGCGGTGCAGGTGCTCGCCCACTTCGTGCTGGGCCAGGTCTACGAGGAACAGACCCGCGCCCAGTTGGCTGAACTCGGCGTCTCGGCGCCACCCGACCCGGAGCACTCCGAGCGTCAGTTCGGCTTCGGGGTGCGGATCATCATCGCCGGACTCGCCCAATCGCTGCGGATCGGTGGCTGAGCGGGCCGCGGCCGCCTCAGTCGTCGATCCCGCGGGCGACCAGCGCCTCGCCCAGTGCGTCGGCCTCCCGCAGCGAGCGGACCACCAGCGGCACCACGAACGCCCGAGTGCTCGTCGTCGCCCGTCGGGCGATCTGCGCCTCCCGCACCTGCTCGGCCAGTCCCGCCACCAGCGGGACGCAGCGGATCCCGACCATGAGGAACAGGCCCACCCGCTCCGGGTCGACACCGAACCGGGTCAGGGGAGCGGCCATTCTCACGATGGTGTCCACGAGGGCGGTGGTGGGCGTGGTCAACGTGACCAGCGCGGCGCAGGCGACCAGCACCACGATCGTCCCGGTGTCGGCCACCGCGCGCTGCCAGCCCGATGTCAGCGCGTGCACGACCGCGGTGAACGCGAGCAGCATCCACAACGGCCGCAGCTGCGTCCACCACAGCCGGACGCCCCAACCGGCCAGCCGGTAGGCCAGCACCGAGGCGACGACCAGTGCGGCGACCAGCCACCACCAGCGCTGGGTGACCACCGACGCCGCACCCAGGACGAGCAGGACCAGCAGTTTGGTCCCGGGCGGCAGGCGGTGGATCGGCGACTGCCCCGGGCGGAAGAGGCCGAGCGACGACGTGCGCATCACGACTCCGGGTCCATGAGGTGGCGGTAGGCGGCGATCGCGGCGGCGGGAGGGGCGTCGGCGACCACGCGTCCCTCGTGGAACACCAGCACGCGGTCGAAACCGGCCAGCAGGTCCAGATGATGGGTGGCCAGGATGACGGTCTGGTCGAGGTCGGCGACGACCCGCCCGATCATCGCCGCGTTGCGCAGGTCGAGGAGCGTCGTCGGCTCGTCCATGACCAGGGCGAGCGGCTTGGTGATCAGCACGGCCGCGAGCGCCAGCAGTTGCTTCTGGCCTCCCGACAGCAAGTGGGCGGGATGGCCGGCGTGCGCGTCCAGACCGAAGCGCACGAGCAGGTCCCGCACCCGGGCGTCGACCCGCTCGGGGGACAGGCCCGAGCGGCGCAGGCCGAAGGCGATGTCCTCGCTAACCGTCGGCATGATGATCTGCGCGTCGGGGTCGGTGAACAGGAAGCCGATCCGCCTTCTCAGTTCGCGGGCGTCGCGGGCGGTGTCGAGGCCGTCGACGAGCACCCGCCCCGACGTGGGGACGATCAGCGCGTTGAGCAGCCGCAGGAACGTCGACTTGCCCGAGCCGTTGTGCCCGATCACGCCGATCCGGCGTTCGGTGAGGGTGAGGGTGACGTCGCGTAGCACCGTGCGCGCCGTCGAGCCGTCACCGAAGGTGTGGCTCACCCGCTCCAGCTCGATCCTCACCCCGCCATCCTCCCGCACACGCGCCCACCATGGTCACGCCGCACCCGCCACCGCCCGCGCGGTACGGGAGCGCAGCAGCCCCGGGTAGCTGGCGTGCACACCCTTGGCGGTGAGGGTCGCGATGACGACCTTGAGCGCGTCGCCGATGAGGAATGGTGCCAGCGCGACGATCGCCGCCCACGGGGCGAGATGGGTGGTCGCCATCATGCCCACCCACCCGAACAGGTACATGACGCCGATGCCGAACGCGGTGTTCACCACCAGGCCCGGGAGCAGCCGGTAGGGCGCACCGACCCGCTCGGTCGCCCACCCGATCAGCCCGGCGACGGTGGGGAACGCGATGAGGAAGCCCACCGTCGGCGAGACGAACACGCCGATCCCCCCGCGACCACCCGCCAGCAGCGGCAGCCCCAGCGCCACGAGGGCGAGGAACAGCAACTGGCTGGCGCCCGCGCGCCGGCCCCCCACGACAGCACCGGCGAGGATCACCCCGAAGGTCTGCGCCGTGATCGGCACGGGGGACACGGGCAGGTAGATGGCGGGCAGCAGGCCGAGGGCCGCGGTGATGGCCGCGAACACGGCGATGATCGCGATGTCTCGCGCGGTGGTGCGGCGTACGGGGTTCTCAGTCACGCGGAGGATCATATTGAACATTGTTCAATAGCGCCATCGGCGGCCGGGCTCCGCTCGCCCATCGTGAGATAGTTCCCCCCATGGACCACGGCACCGCGATCACGCCCGTCTCCACGAGGGGAGCGGTCCCACCCTTCTACGTCATGGAATTGGTCAAGGCGGCGGCGCGCCGGGCCGAATCCCACGGCGACGTCATCCCGCTCAACGTCGGCCAGCCGGCCACGCCGGCGCCGCGGGCCGTGCTGGACGCCGCGCACCTCGCCCTCGAGGGTGGCCCGCTCGGCTACACCGAGGCGCTCGGGCTGGCGCCGCTCCGCGCGGCCATCGCCGACCACTACCGGTCGCGGGCGGGGCTCGACATCGACCCGGGTCTCATCGCGGTGACCACCGGCTCGTCCGCGGCGTTCACCGCCGTGTTCCTCGCCGCGTTCGACGCGGGTGACCCCGTCGTGGTCACCCGCCCCGGATATCCCGCGTATCGCAACACGCTGGCAGCACTCGGCTGCGAGGTGGTTGAGCTCGACTGCGGCCCCGAGGTGCGCTATCAGCCGACGGCCGCCCAGCTGGACCGACTGGCGTCCCGCCGCGGCCGAGTGCCCCGCGGTGTGGTGCTCGCCAGCCCCGCGAACCCCACCGGCACGGTCATCGACCCCGCCGAGCTCGCCCGGATCGCCGCGTGGTGTGCCGACGCGGGCTGCCTGCTGATCAGCGACGAGATCTACCACGGCATCACCTTCGGGGACGCGCGTGCGACCAGCGCCCTCGAGGCGGGGCCGGGCACCGCGGTGGTCGGCTCGTTCAGCAAGTTCTTCTCGATGACCGGCTGGCGGCTCGGGTGGGTGGTGCTACCCGAACCTCTCGTGCGTCCGGTCGAGCTGCTGCTGGGCAACCTCAACCTCTGCCCCCCGGCGATCTCCCAGGCGGCGGCGTCGGCGGCGTTCCACGAAGACGCCCTGGCCGAGCTGCGCGGTCACGTGCACCGGTATGCCGCGAACCGCGACCTGCTGTTGTCGCGGCTGCCCGACCTGGGCGTCACCTCGTTCGCACCCCCCGACGGCGCGTTCTACGCCTGGCTGGACGTGTCGCATCTCACGGGCGACTCCTCCGATTGGTGCGCTCGGCTGCTCGATGCCACGGGAGTGGCGGTGGCGCCGGGTGTCGACTTCGCGACGAAGGGCATCGGGGACCCGCGGCTCGACGGCGACCGCCACATCCGGGTGAGCCTGTGCGGCACCACGGCCGACCTGGATGAGGGCATCACCCGGATGGTCGGATTCGGGCAGGGCTGAGCGGCGGGAGCGTCGTTTCCGAATGGAATAACTATGCAGAATATGACATAGTTATTCCATGACGTGGTCAGTTGCGGTCGCGGGTTGCACCGGATACGCGGGCGGGGAGATGCTCCGCCTGCTCCTCGGACACCCCGACGTCGAGATCGGTGCCCTCACGGCGAATGCGAGCGCGGGGTCGCTGCTCGGCGCCCACCACCCCCATCTGGTGCCGCTCGCCGGGCGGGAGGTGCTGCCGACAACTCCCGAGGTGCTCGCCGGTCACGACGTCGTCGTGCTCGCACTTCCCCACGGTGCGTCTGCCGAGGTGGCCGCACAGCTGGGTCCCGACGTGCTGGTCGTCGACGCCGGCGCCGACTTCCGGCTCGCCGACCCTGCCCAGTGGCAGAAGTTCTACGGCACCCCGCACGCGGGAACCTGGCCCTACGGACTGCCCGAACTGCCGGGCAATCGCGAGATCCTGGCCTCGACGCGTCGGATCGCCGTGCCCGGCTGCTACCCGACAACGGTCACTCTCGCCCTGCTGCCCGCCCTCACCGCCGGTCTCGTCGATGGCCACGACGTCGTCGTCGCGGCGGCCTCCGGTAGTTCCGGGGCCGGAAAGTCGCTCAAGGCGAACCTGCTGGGCGCCGAATTGTTCGGGTCGGCGTCCGCCTACGGCGTGGGCGGGGTGCATCGCCACGTGCCCGAGATCCTGCAGAACTTCGCGCGTCTCGGGGCTGATGACCCGAGCGTGAGCTTCACGCCGTTGCTGGTGCCGATGGCACGGGGTATCCTCGCGGTCGTCACCGCGCCGAGCACGGCGTCCGATGCGGACATGCGCGCCGCCTACGCGGGGGCCTACGCCGACGAGCCGTTCGTCCACGTGCTGCCGGTCGGGCAGTGGCCGCAGAGCCAGCACGTCATCGGCAGCAACGCGGTGCACGTCCAGGTCGCCCGTGACGACGCCGCCGGACGCCTCGTCGCGGTCGCCACTCTCGATAACCTTTGCAAGGGCACGGCGGGCGGCGCCGTGCAGTCCATGAACCTGGCCCTCGGTCTCCCCGAGATCAGGGGCCTGACCACGGTCGGAGTCGCCCCGTGAGCGTCACCCATCCCCAGGGATTCATCGCCGCCGGCGTGGCGGCGGGCATCAAGGCCTCCGGACGCCGCGACCTCGCGCTGGTCCGTAACCTCGGCCCGAGCAGCGCGGCCGCCGCGGTGTTCACGTCGAACCGGGTGTTCGCCGCTCCCGTCAAGTGGTCGCGGTACGCCGTCGAGGACGGTTCACTGGCCGCGGTCGTGCTGAACTCCGGCGGGGCGAACGCCTGCACCGGGGCCGAGGGCTACCACGACGCGGTCGCCACCGCCGGGCTCGTCGCCGCGACCCTCGGCGTGCCGTCGAACGAGGTCGCGGTCTGCTCGACCGGACTGATCGGTGTACGGCTACCGATGGAGAAGCTCGCCTGCGGGGTCGCCGAGGCCGCCGAGAAACTGTCCGACGACGGCGGCGCCCACGCCGCGGAGGCGATCATGACCACCGACACGGTGCCCAAGACCGCGGTCGTCGAGCGTGACGGGTGGAGCATCGGCGGGATGGCCAAGGGGGCGGGCATGCTCGCACCGGCCCTGGCGACCATGCTGGTTGTGCTCACCACCGACGCCGACGTGCCGGCGGCCGGGCTCGACGCCGCCCTGCGCGCCGCCGCCCGGGTGAGTCTCGACCGACTCGACTCCGACGGCTGCATGAGCACCAACGACAGCGTGATCCTCATGTCCAGCGGCGCATCCGGCATCGCGCCCGACACCGGCGAGTTCGAGGCGGCACTCACCGAATTGCTGCTCGATCTCGGCGCGCAACTGCTGGGCGACGCCGAAGGCTCCGGTCACGACATCTCGATCATCGTCAGCAACGCGGCCGGAGAGGACGATGCGGTCGAGGTGGCCCGCGGCATCGCCCGGAACAACCTGGTCAAGTGCGCGATCTTCGGCAACGACCCCAATTGGGGACGCGTGCTCGCCGCGATCGGCACCACGTCGGCGGCGTTCGACCCCGACTCGCTCGACGTGAGCTTCAACGGCGTCCAGGTGTGTCGGGCCGGCGGGATCGGGGCGGACCGGTCGCTCGTCGACCTCACCCCCAGACGCTGCGTCATCGAGGTCGACCTGCACGCCGGTGCGGCGTCCGCGACCGTGTGGACCAACGACCTCACCTATGACTACGTCAAGGAGAACGCGGAGTACTCGTCATGACGGCTCGCAGCACGCCCTCGTTCGATGACGGGATGACCGTCCACCCGGCCAGTGCCGTTCCCGGCCGCAGCGGGATGAAGCGCCGCAGCATCGACCAGGCGATGGCGATGGCGAAGGCCAACACGCTGATCGAGGCCCTGCCGTGGCTCACCGCATACGCGGGAAAGATCGTCGTGATCAAGTACGGCGGCAATGCGATGGTCGACGACGAGCTCAAGCGGGCCTTCGCCGAGGACATCGTGTTCCTGCGCCGCTGCGGGGTCCGACCGGTCGTCGTGCACGGAGGTGGTCCGCAGATCTCCCGGATGCTCACACGTCTCGACATCGCCTCGGAGTTCCGCGGGGGGTTGCGGGTGACCACGCCCGAGGCGATGGACGTCGTGCGGATGGTCCTGGTGGGCCAGGTCGGCCGGGAGTTGGTGAACCTCGTCAACCACCACGGGCCGCTCGCCGTGGGAATGTCCGGTGAGGACTTCGGCCTGTTCACCGCCGCCCGCAAGGGCATCACGGTCGACGGCGAGGACATCGACCTCGGGCTGGTTGGCGATGTCGTCGAGGTTCGGCCCGAGGCGATCCTCGACCTCATCGACAGCGGACGCATCCCGGTCGTCGCATCTGTGGCGCCCGACGTGTCCGGTCAGGTGCACAACGTCAACGCCGACACCGCCGCTGCGGCGCTCGCTGCGGCGCTCGGTGCCGAGCGGTTGGTCATGCTCACCGACGTGGCCGGCCTGTACGCCGACTGGCCCAATTCCGACGAGGTGGTTACCCAGATCACCGCGGACGATCTCCGCGAGATGCTGCCCACCCTCGAGTCGGGCATGCGGCCGAAGATGGAGGGCTGCCTGTTCGCGGTCGAGTCGGGCGTGCCGCGCGCCACGGTCATCGACGGACGCGTTCGCCACTCGTTGCTCCTCGAGGTCTTCACCGACGACGGCATCGGCACGATGGTCATCGGCTCACCCCGAACCGGCACCCAGGAGGCACCCCATGTCTGAACAGAACGAGTTGTCAGCCAGTCCCGCGGCGCCCGCGCCCGCGTCCCAGGCGGCCTGGACGGCCCGCTACCGCAATGCCCTCATGAACACGTTCGGGCCGCCGAAGCGGGTGTTCGTGCGTGGCGAGGGCGTTCACCTGTGGGACGCCGACGGCAACCGCTACACCGACTTCCTCGCCGGGATCGCGGTCAACGCCCTCGGCCACGCACATCCGGCCGTGCTCGCGGCGATCACCGGCCAGTTGTCAACGCTCGGGCACGTGAGCAACTTCTTCGCGACACCCGCGCAGATCGAGCTGGCCGAGCGCCTCTCGGGGTTCGTCACCGCCAACGAGCCGGGCACCCCTGCCAGGGTGTTCTTCGCGAACTCGGGCACCGAGGCGAACGAGGCCGCGTTCAAGCTCACGCGACTGACCGGCCGCACCCGGATCGTCGCGATGGAGGGCAGCTTCCACGGCCGCACGATGGGTGCGCTGGCGATCACCCACAACCGGGCCTACCGCGAGCCGTTCGAGCCGCTGCCCGGCGATGTCAGCTTCGTCCCGTACGGCGACGCCGAGGCCCTGGCCCGCGCCGTCGACGACACGGTCGCGGCCGTGGTCATCGAGCCGATCCAGGGCGAGAACGGCGTCGTCGATCCCGGTGACGAATTCATCCGCGCGGCCCGGCGGATCACGCACGCCCACGGCGCGCTGCTGTGGCTGGACGAGGTGCAGACCGGCATGGGTCGATGCGGTGAGTGGCTCGCCAGCAGCGGGTCGGGTGTCACCGCGGACGTCGTGACCTTCGCGAAGGGGCTCGGCAACGGCTTCCCGATCGGAGCCTGTGTCGCGACCGGGGCGGCCGCGGACCTGCTGCACCCCGGCAACCACGGCACGACCTTCGGCGGCAACCCGGTCGCGGCCGTGGCGGGGCTCGCGGTCATCGGCGTGATCGAGCGTGACAGGCTGCTCGAGGCGTCCCGGCGTCTCGGCGACCGGCTTGCCGACCGAATGATGGCGGCCGGGCATCCCCTGGTGGCGGGCGTCCGCGGACGCGGGTTGCTGCGCGGCATCGTGCTCACCGCGGACGTCGCAGGCGCGACCGTCGAGCGGCTGCTCGAGGCCGGCTGGGTGGCCAACGCACCCCGCCCCGCGGTGATCCGGGTCGCACCGCCGCTGATCGTCACCGAGGCCGACATCGACGGTTTCGTCCAAGCGGTGCTCGACGCGCTGCCGAGTGGGGACGCCGATGTCGGCTGAGCGCACCTCGCGCGGCGCCCGTCAGGCGCGGATCGCGTCGATCATCGAGAGCCGTGAGGTGGGCAGCCAGGCCGAACTGGCCGACCTGCTGGCCCATGAGGGCCTTACGGTCAGCCAGGGCACGGTCAGCCGCGACCTCCTCGACCTCGGGGCCGTGCGGGTGCGGGGCAGCGACGGCCGACTGGTCTATGCGACCTCCGCCGTGACCGCGTCCGATGAGGCGGTCGACCGGGCGCGACTCGCCCGGTTGTGCGCCGAGGTGCTCATCAGCGTCGACTCCTCGGGCAACCTCGCCGTGCTGCGCACCCCACCGGGTGCGGCCCAGTATTTCGCCTCGGCGATCGACCAGGCCCGGCCCGGCCGTGTCGTCGGTACGATCGCGGGCGACGACACGATCCTGGTCATCGCGCGCGAGCCGGCCACCGGGGCCGACGTCGCCTCCTACTTCCTCGACCTCAGCGGGGGAGTGCAACCCGAGTGATCCCCTCAACCCGCGAGGTCCCTGCGTCAAGGAGTGCCGTGAGTCATCCCGATGAGAGCCAGACCCCGGCCACCGGCGGCACGGCCGGCCGCCTGTGGGGAGGCCGGTTCGCCGGTGGACCCGCCGAGGCGATGTTCGCGTTGTCCCAGAGCACCCGGTTCGACTGGCGTCTGGCCCGGTACGACCTGGCGGGCTCGCTCGCCCACGCGCGAGCGCTGCAGGACGCCGGGCTGCTCACCGATGACGAGTATGAGCAGCTCACCGGGGCACTGCGCGACCTGCTCGACGACGTTGTCGCCGCCCGATTCGGTCCCGATCCCTCCGACGAGGACGTCCACGGTGCGCTCGAGCGTGGGCTCGTCGAGCGGGTCGGAGCCGAGCTGGGAGGGCGCCTGCGGGCCGGACGTTCGCGCAACGACCAGATCGCGACGCTCATCCGGCTCTACCTTCGCGAGGAGGCCCGCCTCATCGCGCTCGACGTGCTCGACGTGGTCGAGGCACTGCGGTCCCAGGCCGAGAGTCACCTGGGAGCGGTCATGCCCGGGCGGACACACATGCAGTCGGCCCAACCGGTGCTGCTGAGCCATCACCTGCTGGCTCACGCCTGGCCGCTGCTGCGTGATGTGTCGAGGCTCGTCGATCTCGACCGCCGACTGGCGGTCTCGCCGTACGGGTCGGGTGCATTGGCCGGTACTTCACTGGGGCTGAGGCCTGAGCTCGTGGCCGCGGAACTCGGTTTCGCAGCCAGCGTCCCCAACTCGATCGACGGTACCGCTGCTCGTGATCTCGTGGCCGAGGCCGCCTACGTTCTGGCTCAGGTCGGGGTCGACCTCTCCCGGCTCAGCGAGGACGTGATCGTCTGGTGTACCCACGAGTTCGGCTTCGCCCGTCTCGACGACGCCTGGTCGACCGGGTCGAGCATCATGCCCCAGAAGAAGAATCCCGACGTCGCCGAATTGGCCCGGGGCAAGGCCGGACGCCTCATCGGCCATCTCGCGGGGTTGCTGGCGACATTCAAGGGACTGCCGCTCGCCTACAACCGGGACCTTCAGGAGGACAAGGAGCCGATCTTCGACGGGATCGACCAGCTGCACATCCTTCTCCCGGCCGTCGCGGGCATGGTCGCCACCCTGACGTTCGATCGGTCCCGAATGGCGGCTCTCGCCCCCCGGGGATTCTCGCTCGCCACCGACATGGCCGACTGGCTCGTGCGGCAGAGGGTGCCCTTCGCCCAGGCGCACGAGATCACCGGGCGGGCGGTGCAGTTCTGCGAGGCGCACGGCATCGACCTCGCAGACCTCACCGACGCCCAGCTGGCGGGCATTGACGGACGCCTCACCGGAGCCGTCAGGGGGGTGCTGAGCGTCGCGGGCTCGGTGGAGTCGCGATCCGCGCGCGGGGGCACCGCCCCGGCGGCAGTGGCCTCCCAGCTCGCGGAGCTGGCGTCCGATGCGGAACGGCTCCGCGACTGGGCACAGGGCTGAACAGGTAGGCTGCCGCGCGTGAACTCCGTACTCGATGAACTCACCTGGCGTGGCTTGATCGCCAATTCCACCGATCCGGAGGCGCTGGCGGCGCACCTGGACGCCGGCCCGGTCACGTTCTATGTCGGGTTCGATCCCACTGCTCCCAGCATTCACATGGGCAACCTCGTGCAGCTGATGGTCGTGCGCGCACTGCAGCGCGCGGGCCATCGGCCGCTGTTGCTCGTCGGCGGGTCTACCGGACTGATCGGCGATCCCAAGGAGTCGTCCGAGCGCACGCTCAACACGAAGGACCTCGTCGGTCAGTGGGTCGAGCGGATCCGTGACCAGGTGAGCCGATTCGTGAGCTTCGAGGGTGACACCGCGGCCCGGATCGTGAACAACTACGACTGGACCGCCCCGATGTCGACGATCGACTTCCTGCGCGACGTCGGCAAGCACTTCCCGGTCAACCGCATGCTGGCCCGCGATGTCGTGGCCAACCGCCTCGAGTCGGGCATCAGCTACACGGAGTTCAGCTACGTGCTCCTGCAGTCGCTCGATTACCGCGAATTGTTCCGCAGCTACGGCTGCACGCTGCAGACCGGCGGATCCGACCAGTGGGGCAACATCACCGCCGGCGTCGAACTGATCCGGCGCAGCGAGGGGGAGCGGGTGCATGCGCTGGCCACGCCGCTGGTGACGAAGGCCGACGGCACCAAGTTCGGCAAGACCGAATCGGGGACCGTCTGGCTGGACGCCGGGATGACCTCGCCCTATGCCTTCCACCAGTTCTTCCTCAACGCCGAGGACGCGAAAGTCATCGACTACCTCAAGGTGTTCAGCGGGCGCCCCCGCGACGAGATCGAGCACCTTGCCGAGCTCACCCGCACCGAGCCGCACCGCCGGGCGGCGCAACACGCCCTGGCCGACGACGTGACCGACCTCGTCCATTCGGTCGAGGAACGTCGGGCCGCAGTCGTGGCGGCGTCGGCGATCTTCGGGCGCGGCGAGCTGCGCGAGCTCGCGGGCAGCACCCTGGACGGCGTGGTCGGCGAACTCGGCCGTCACGAAGTCCCGGCGGCGGCGCTCCCGACGTTCGTCGACGCGCTGGTCGCCTCGGGAGTCGTCGCCTCGAAGTCCGCGGCCCGTCGTGCGATCGAGGAGGGCGGCGCCTACCTCAACAACGAGCAGATCACCGATCCCGAGCGCGTGCTCGGGGCCGGCGATCTCCTCGCGGGAGGTCACGTGCTGGTGCGCCGCGGCCGCCGCACCGTCGGTGCCGTGACGGCCGTCTGATGCTGGGGGCAGCTCGGGACGGTGACGACTTGCCGAGGGCCGCGCACCTGGTGCATAATTCTCAGGCCCTCCCAGTGACGCGGGTGCGACCCGCGCCGGCCCGGCTGGCGCGATCAGTCGCATCGCACGCCTCGGGAGGGACCTCTCGCTGATCCGTCGGATCTGGTGCTTCCTCATGGAACCGTCACCGGCACTCGATGGCCTCGGGAGGGCCGGCTCCCGGTTTGACTCGGGACGCCGCAGGCACTAAAGTTGGTCTGGTTGTCGCAAGACAGCTCAGCAGTACAGCTCATGGTGGATTATTCGGGTTTCAATTCGATTGTTGACGGCCTCGAATTCGCGGCGACGTGGATTTGACAGGAAAGATTGAGCAGAATATCGTTTGTTTGGTCGCGCCGAGTTGATGCCTGTGTGGTTGATGCG
>JAJXWF010000104.1 GCA_021781735.1 Actinomycetes bacterium | reverse complement strand
CCGCCCCACCTTGACGACCGGAACCTGGGCGGCGTAGGTGAGGACCACGGCCATCGACAGCAGCACCCGGAGCTTGCCCTTGATGTTGTTGCCGGTGACCGCGTCGAAGGTCTCGGCACAGTCACCTCCCTGCAAGAGGAACGCCTTGCCCTCCGCCACGGCGGCCAGCTTGCTGCGGAGGTCGTCGCACTCACCCGCGAACACGAGTGGTGGCAGCGTGCGCAACTGTCCCAGCACCACCTCGAGCTCCTCGGGGTCGTCATATGTCGGCTGCTGCACCTTCGGCAGGGCGTGCAGCGCGGACAACGACGGGATGGCTGACGACATGTGCGACAGGATAACCGGTCGGGGACACCATCCCGCGCCGCCCGCGTGGGCGCGAACGGCTCAATCGTCGAGGTCGGACAGGCCCTGCTCGATCGCGTAGCGGGTGAGCTCGACCCGGTTGTGCAGTTGCAGCTTGCGCAGCACGTTCTGCACGTGGTTCTGCACGGTGCGGTGACTGACGTACAGTTCCTCGGCGATCTCGCGGTAGGCCATGCCCTTCGCGACCCGCCGCAGCACATCGATCTCGCGGGCGGTGAGGGCCGGCCCGCCGTCCTGCTCGGGACGGGTGACCATCCGGCGGTACTCCCCCAGCACCATTCCGGCGAGCCCGGGAGTGAACACGGCGTCGCCCTCGGCGGTACGCCGCACGCCGTACAGCAGTTCGGCCTTGGACGCCGACTTCACGAGGTAGCCGCGTGCCCCGGCCCGGATGGCCCGGAGCACGTCGTCGCGCTCCCCCGACGCGGACATGACCAGGACGTTGACGTCAGGGTAGTCGCGGGCGATGATCTCGGTGCAGGTGGCTCCGTCGGGCTCGGGAATGTTGAGGTCCATGACCACGACGTCGGGGTGGGTGGCGGGCAACCGGCGCAGGCATTCGTCGCCGGTGTGGGCGACCGCCACCACCTGGAAGCCCTCCGCCTCGAGGTCTCGGGTGAGCGCGTCGAGCCAGATCGGGTGGTCGTCGACCAGCATGACCCGCCGGCGACTCGTGTCATCCATGGTCATCCTCGAAACTGTTCTCTCCCCCGAGATCCGTCGCGTCGCCATCAGGACACCCGCGACGTGTGGCCTTCATTGTGCCGCACTCCCGCCCCGGGCTCGACCCCGGCCACCCCCAGGCAGTGGCCGGGAGCTCACATCGGCACCCGCAACTCCCATTCGACGCCGCGCCCGGCCCGTGAGGTCAGTCGCGCGGAGCCCCCGACGGCCTCCAGGCGGCCGGTGACCGAGCCGCTGATGCCCATGTGGCCGGCCTCCCGGGCACGGACCACCTGCTCCTCGCTCATCCCGACGCCGTCGTCGCGGAACCACACGACGACCTCGTCACCATCCTGCTCGACCAGCAGCCAGGCGCGCGCGTCGGGACCCGCGTGCTTGGCGACGTTGGTAATGAGTTCCTGCACGGCGAGGTCGAGTTCGCGCGCCCGCCGGGCGTCCATGACGATTTCCCCCGACGTCGTCGACACCGTCAGCCCGGCCCCCTGGTGCCGCTCGAGCATCACCGTGATCTCCGTCGGCGAGGCGTCGTGCCGGCCGATGTCGACGGTGCGGTCCTGCAGGAGGCTGCGCAGTGCGGCCTCCTGGGCGCTGGCGAGGCGGGCGAGCCGGGCACCCTCGGGTCCGAGGTCGCGGCCCTCGCGCTCGACGAGGGCGAGAACCTGAAGGGTGCCGTCGTGGACGATGCGGCTGAGACGGTCGCGCTCGGCGAGCGCCGCGGCCCGCGCCCGCTGGATGTCGCGCTCGGTGATCGCGCGCCGAAGGCCGTCCATCATCATCCCGATGGTCCCCGACGCCACGGGCAGCGCGAGGTCCTCGGCGACCGACGGCAGGTACCACGTGGGAGCCACCAACAGCGCGGCGGCCCCGAGCGCGAGGCCCGAGAGCAGTCCGGCACGAAAGCCCCGCGACACCGCGAGCGAGATCGCGCTCGCAAACATCCAGTAGACCCCGGCCGTCAGATGATCGGTGCGCAGCACCGGTCCGAGCACGTAGGGGGAACTGAGCACCACGGCCATCGCGATGCCCAGGTCGACCCGGATCGCGAGCAGGCTGCGGCCGTCAGGACGCCGCTGAAGACGGCCGACGACGATCGACCAGACGATGATCACCACCATGATCGCCGCGAGCAGCGCCGGATGGGCCGCCTGACGCCAGCGGAACGCGTTGATGAGCACTGCGTGGGCGGCGAGCAGGTATCTGATCCAGATGACCACCCAGTAGCCGGCGTCGACGATCGAGGCCTCCGCGTCGGTCTCGTCGGGCGACCGGACCTCACCGCGGACCATCATCGGCCTCCTCAGCCCGCGTCCGGCGCGGCGGGCACGATCGGCGGAGGGTCGTCGGCGCCCGCGCCCGGGTGGTCGAGCGCGCGGTCGGAGACGTCGACTCCCTGCAGATCACCGTGCTTGACGCGGGACCCGTAGACGTCGACGTAGGCCTGCCCGGTGAGGTCCTGGATGGCGGCCATGATCCGGTCGGTCACGTAGCGCAGCGTCCGTTGGTCGCGCGCGCCGCGGTATTCGCCGAAGTCGAGGGGTCGACCGATGATGATGCCCGGCCGCGACAGGGTCGGGATGCCGAGCGGACCACGAACAGTCTCGGTGCCGACCATGCCCACGGGGATCACCGGGGCCCCCGATGCGAGGGCCAGGCGGGCCACGCCCGTCTTGCCCTTGTAGAGGCGCCCGTCCGGCGAGCGGGTTCCTTCGGGGAAGATGCCCACCAGCCCGCCGGCGGCGAGCGCGGCGAGCACGGGCTGGAGACCGCTGGCGCTCGCGCTGCCGCCACTGCGGTCCATGGGCACCTGCCCGACGGCGGTGAGAAACCACGCCACCAGCTTGGAAACCGGCCCGCGGTCGCCCCGGAACAGTTCGGCCTTCGCGGCGAAGGTCATCCTCCGCGAGACCGACGCCGGCAGCAGGATCGCCTCGGCCGCGTTGAGGTGATTGGCCGCGAGTATCGCTCCCCCCTCGGGAGGAATGTTCTCGGCGCCGATCACCCAGGGGCGGATGGCGGTGCGCACGTAGGGCGCGAAGATCGAGCGCTTGAACAACTCATACCACATGGCGTCCTCCCGGCGGGTCGGCTCGCCGCCTGCCACGGCCACCGCGAACCCCGCTGTCCACACCATAGCCATGCCGTGCCGGAGGCAACCGGCGGCGGGCGGCTGTCGTCACCCACCCCGGGGACGTCGCGCCCGCTCGCAGCGGCGCCTACGCTGGTGGCGTGCCGCCCCTGATGAACGCCACCCCTCCGCCGAGGGCCGCCGTCGTCGACCCCCTGTGCGCGCCCTGGGAGAGTCACCCGGACGGGCGGGTGCGGCTGGGGGTGTTGTTCATCCACGGGTTCACCGGGTGCCCCGCGTCGCTGCGTCCGTGGGCCGAACGCACGGCGGCCACCGGGTACGCCGTGTCGCTGCCCCGTCTCGCCGGGCATGGCACGTCCTGGCAGGAGATGACCGTGACCCGGTGGCCCGACTGGTACGCCGGCGTCGAGCGGGCCTACGACCGGCTCCAGGAACGCTGCGAACGGGTGGCCGTCGCCGGACTGTCGATGGGCGGGGCGCTCGCCCTGCGGCTCGCCGAGCATCGGGATGTCGCGGGAACGGTCCTGGTCAACCCGGCGATCGCCACCACCGACCCCCGGTTCAAAGTGCTCGGCATCCTCCAGCACGTGCTGCGCTCGACTCCCGCCATCGGGGGTGACATCGCCAAGCCCGGCCAGGACGAGCGCAGTTATCCGCGGACGCCACTCGCTCCCGCGCACTCGATGACCAGACTGTGGGCCGACGTGCGCGGCAACCTCGATCAGGTGGCCGCCCCAGTCCTGTTGTTCACCTCCCGGACCGATCACGTGGTCGACCCCAGCAGCGCCGCGATCATCACCGGACGCATCCCCACCACCGACCACCGGATGCTCGAGGACAGCTACCACGTGGCCACGCTCGACCACGACGCCGACCGGATCGCGACCGAGACCCTCGAGTTCCTCGCGAGGCTGTGATGGCAGACCCTTCCCCGTCGCCCGAGGAGATCGAGCACAGGTTCGCCGAGATCGTCCGGCACTGGGACCCCCCTGCCGGCGCCGCGGACGCGACACCCGAGCCGTTCTCGCTCGACGCCGCGATCGACGACGCGGTGGTCGACGACGACCCGTACGTCCCGCCGCCCGGCGACCCGATCCCGATGTGGCCGCCGATGGTGCTCGGGTTCACCCTGATGGGGCTGGCGCTGCTCATCGCGATCGCCCGCCTCGCCGGGGTGAACCCGCCGGCGCCGATGGGGTTCCTCGGTGGCCTGTCCGGCGTCGCGGGGCTGGTGATCCTGCTGGCCCAGGCGTGGCGCCGGGGAGCCCGAGACGATTGAGGCCCGCGCGCGACGGCGCCGTCCCGGTCGCGCCGATCGAAGTCACCTGATCGACGGGGACGAACCGACGATGTTGCTGACCATTCGGCGGCGACGCGCGTGGCGGGCGGCCTTTAGGCGCGTTGCTGACGCTCCGCCACCAGGTCGCGCAACCGCCGCCGCGGAAGACGCGTCCGAGCGCGGCGGTGCGTTCTGCGGCGGGGCCAGAACGCGCGCGCACCCGGCGGCTCGTCGATGGCGTGCCGGGCGAGGTCCGCGGCGCCGATGAGGCCGGCGTCGTTGCGGAAACGGGCGAGCACGATCGAGGCGGGTGGGCGGAACCCGCGGCCCGTGAGGGTTCGGGAGAAGGCCTCCCGTGCCGGGTCGAGAAGCAGGCTGCCGGCGGCCGACACGCCCCCACCGATGACGAACAGGTCGGGGTCGAGCGCGGCCGCCAGGTCGGCGAGTCCCTTGCCCAACCAGCGTCCGACATCGGCGATCAACTCCCGCGACACGGGATCCCCCGCGACAGCAAGATGGGTGACGTCGGGGCCGGTGAGATGGTCGATGTCGTCGACCGCGGCGAGCAGCGCCGCGGCGCGCGGTGACCCCTCACGCATGAGGGCTCGGGCGTCGCGCACCAGGGCGTTGCCCGACGCGTACTGCTCCCAGCACCCCCGGTTGCCGCACGGGCACCAGTGCCCCTCGGGCACGACACCCATGTGGCCGAACTCACCGGCCATGCCGTAGGCACCGCGGAACAGCTTGCCGTTGATGATGATCGCCCCGCCGATGCCGGTGCCGAGGGTGATGCACACCATGACCTTCGCGTCGCGGCCCGACCCGTAGCGGTATTCGGCCCATGCGGCGGCGTTCGCGTCGTTGTCGACGATGACGGGGACGCTGATGCGCTGGTTCAACCGGGCCGCCAGGGGCTCGTTGCGCCACGCGAGATGGGGGGAGAAGCGCACCAGGGACTGGTCGGAGTCGACCCACCCTGCCGCCCCGATGCCTACCGAGGCGATGTCGCCGTCACGGGAGAGCTCGGCGACCAGGGCGACGATCGCATCCTCGACCGCGGCGGGGCTGTGTGACGGGGTGGGCCGTTGGGTCCGGCGCAGGATGGTGCCATCGGAGCTGACCACCCCGGCAGCGACCTTGGTGCCACCGATGTCGATGCCGATGCTGTGCAACTGGGCCTCCTCGCCGTGGCGGACCGGGCGGTCGGCGTCCACGGTGTCGCTGGGCAGCAGCCTAACGGCTCAGCCGACGCGCGTGGCGCCGACGATCGGCATCGAGGTGAGCGAGGCGACCACCACCCCCGTGCTGGGGTTCTCGGCGTTGACGATGCTGCCACCGCCGATGTACATGCCGACGTGAGTGAGGCCCGAGTAGTAGAAGACGAGGTCGCCGGGCTGAAGGCTCGAGAGGGCGATGTGCGTCCCGGCGGAGTACTGCGCCTGGGAGGTGCGGGGCAGCGAGACTCCCGCAGCGGCCCACGCACGGAGCATCAGCCCGCTGCAGTCGTAGGCGCCGGGGCCCGTGGCTCCGTACACGTAGGCCTTGCCCACCTGGGCCAGCGCGAACGCGACCGCGACACTGGCCCGGCCGGACACCGCGGTGCTGGTGGACAGGGAAATGCGGGTGGCGCCGCGCGACGTGGCGCTCGTGCCCAGCACGGCGCGCAACGCCGCCTGCTCACGCTGCTGCTGGAGTTCGGCCAGCCGCTTCTTCTGCGCAGCGGTCAACCTGGCCAACAGCGACTTGGCGGCGGCTTCCTTCTGGTTGTATTCCTGCACCAGTTGGTTCTGCTGGCTCGTGACGGACGCGATCGTGTCGCGCGACTGCTTGGCCTGCGCCTCGAGCGCCGTCAACTCGGCCTGGGAGGCCTGCAACTCCTGCAGCTGACCGTTGGAGCGGTTCGTCACGCTCTGCACGACGGCCAGGTTGTTGAGGAACGACGTGTCGTCGGGGCTCGTGATCAGCCTCGTGGTGGTGCCGATGCCGGCCGTCTGGAAGTTGATCAGCGCGAGTTGTCCGAGACTCTTGCGCAGCTGAGCGACTCGTGCGAGCCCGATGGCGAGCTTCGCATCAGCCTGGTCGAGGGTGTGGTTGGCGGCGTCGAGCTGCTCCTGCAGCTGGGTGTACTTCAAGTCGATCGTCGCCGACTGGGACTGGATGCTGTCGAGCGTCTTCTGGGCGGCCGTGACCGGGTCGGGAGTGGCCAGCGCCGATGTGGGAGCCGTCACCGACGCGGTCACCGCGAGGGCCGCCGTCGCAACGACAACTGGGACGAACCGCACAATGTGCTGAACCTTCACCGATACCTCCAGGTTGCGGGGCGCCACCGATATCCCCGTGCAAATCTGAGAAGATCCTAAGCCATTTTCAGGTCCATGCCAAAGCGGCGCTCCACATGGCGATACGGGATCCCATCGACCTCTGCGGCGGGGCCACGCCGGACTGACGAACCCGCCCGGAACGACCCGTCAGACCGCGGTTGAGGGGTCTTCCCACCAGCAAGGATGTGCGGACGCGTCCGAACCGGATTCATAGCGGAGCGGCGGGACCAAACCTGAATCTGACAAGACGGTGAGAGCACGCCGCTCCTCCTGGGAGAGACGCGGCTCTGCGGCGGAGTCGTCGGGGAGCAGCATCGTCACCACGCAGTCGGAGCACGCCGTGACCGGTGCGCGGCAGTCGTGGCAGTCGATGGAGACGATCTGGACAGAGGGCACCGGCCGGTCGCCCGCGGTCCGCGGATGCAGTGGCAGATTACTGATCATGCACGGAACTGTTCCGCGGGGCTCAGACAGTTTCGTCACGGCGCCGTCACCAGCCATCCGATCGGCCGGACGGGACACCACCCGAGCGACGAAGCAGCTGAATGTCGGACCCGGCGCCTAGCGTCGTTGCCATGCCTTCCGCCGCCTACCGTTCCCAGCCCAGTCTCGACGATCTCGGCACCCCGCTGTCCGAGGTGATCTTCACGGTCGTCGACCTCGAGACCACCGGGGGTGGCGACGACGCCGCGATCACCGAGATCGGAGCGGTTCGGGTGCGGGGGGGCGAGGTCGTGGGTGAGTTCCAGTCGCTGATCAACCCCGTGTCACACATCCCCGCGATCATCGCCGTGCTCACCGGCATCACCGATCAGATGGTGGCGGGTGCACCGCGGCTGCCCGCGGTTCTCCCCGCATTCCTCGAGTTCGCCCGCGGGAGCGTCCTGGTGGCCCACAACGCGGGCTTCGACATCGGCTTCCTCAAGCGCGGCTGCACGCAGATCGCCACGCCGTGGCCCGGCTTTCCCGTGATCGACACGGTGGCCCTGGCCCGGCAGGTACTGGTGAAGGACGAGGTGCCCAACTGCAAACTGTCGACCCTCGCGCAGCACTTCCATGCGGCCACCTCGCCCAATCACCGGGCGCTGGCCGACGCCCGGGCGACAGTCGACGTGCTCCACGGGCTCATCGCCCGGGTCGGCAACCTCGGAGTGTCCACCCTCGAAGACCTCGACGAGTTCAGCCACCGGGTCTCGCCCCAGCGGCGGGCCAAGCGCGTCTGGGCACAGTCGCTGCCCGCCGAGGCCGGCGTCTACTGCTTCTACAGCGACCACACCGGTAGCGGACGCCGGGAGGTGCTCTATGTCGGCAAGTCGGTCAACATCCGCACCCGGGTGCGCAGCTACTTCACGGCCTCCGAGAAGCGCGCCCGCATGGAGGAGATGGTGCGGGTGTCCAGCGGAGTCGAGGCGTTCGTGTGCGCGACACCGCTCGAGGCCGAGGTACGAGAACTCCGCCTGATCAGGGCACACCAGCCCCGCTACAACCGCCGTTCCCGCCGCCAGGACTCGCTGCTGTGGGTCAAGCTCACCTCCGAGGCGTTCCCCCGCTTGTCGATCGTGCGCACCCCGCCGAGCGACGCCGCCCGGGTGCTCGGACCCTTCGGATCACGAGCCGCAGCCGAGGAGGCCATGATGGCCCTCTTCGACGCGTTCGCCCTGCGGCGCTGCGCCACGAGACTGTCAGCGCGCAAGCCGTCGCCCTCGTGCGCGTTGGGTGAGATGGGACGCTGCCTGGCCCCCTGCCAACTCGGGACGGCCGTCGACGACTACAGCCGAGTGGTCGAGCAGGTGCGGATCGCGCTCGGGGCCGACGTGCGGCGCGTCCTCGACGGGGTGTCCGAGCGCCTCGCGCGACTGGTCGTGCAGCAGCGCTTCGAGGAGGCCGCCGCCCTCCGGCGACGGCTCGACACCTACTCCTCGACCGTGCTCCGACTCGAGCGGGTACGATCGCTGGCCCGCTGCGCCCAGATCGTCGCCGCAGCACCGGGTCCGCTGTCGGGAACGTGGCAGATTCATGTGATCCGACACGGCCGGCTCGCCGGGGCGGCGACGTCGCGTCCCGAACAGCCAGCCCAGGTGACCGCGCGCGAGGTGGTCGCCGCCGCCGAGACCGTCACCGCCCCGACGTCCGGGCTGCCCGCGTGCTCGATCGAGGAGGCCGAGCGGGTGGCGGCCTGGCTCGAGACGCCCGGAGTCCGGATCATCGACATCGACGGCGAGTGGGCCTGGCCCCTCCACGTGGGCCTGTCCGACGCCCTGTACGCGTCCCACGCGCTCGGACGCGCCCCTCAGGGGTGCGTCACCCAGGTGAACGTCAGCACCACCAGACAGACGGCCGCGAGCGCCGTGTAACCGACGAGCAGCCGGTTCCGGCGTCCACGCCACGGCGAGTACGCATACACCGCGCCCGCTCCGGCACCCACCGCCACGGCGCCGATGTCACCGATCCAGCTGCCGTGCAACGAGGGTCCGCCGACGACGATGCCCCAGACGATCAGCAGGGTGAGCAACACGATGTCCCCGCGGATGTCCTGGTGCGCCTGATACTTGAACACCGCGTAGGCCGCGATGATCCCCAAGATCGCCGAGAAGGACCCGCCGAACGCGAAGGTCGGGCCGGCGAGGGTGATGGTGGTGGCGGCGCCGACGCCCGACAGGAAGAACAGCGCGACGACGTTTCCGACCCCGATCGTCGTCTCGAGTCCCCGGCCCATGAAGTAGAGGGCCAACCCGTTGATGGCCACCTGCAGCAGGCTTCCGGTGGTCAGTGCATACAGGATCGGCCTCCAATATTCGAAGGCGAATCCCGGGTAGGTGCCCACCAGCAGGTAGCTCGTCACCTGGGGAGCAACCGCCGAGGCGAGATAGATGATGACAGTCGCGGCGATGATGCCGACGGTCGCGGGATAGCCCCCGCCGCGACGGCGGGGGCTCACCCGAAGTTCGTACCAGCGGTCGCGCATCGCGTGAACGCCGGCTCTCAGGCCACGTCGATGGAGGTGATCACGACGTCGTTCACCGGCCGGTCGGACCGGTCGGTCGCCACCGAGGCGATGCGGTCGACCACAGCCCGGCTCTGCTCGTCGGCCACCTCGCCGAAGATGGTGTGCCGGCGGTTGAGGTGCGGGGTCGGGGCGACCGTGATGAAGAACTGCGACCCGTTGGTTCCGGGACCGGCGTTGGCCATGGCCAGCAGGTAGGGCTTGTTGAAGACCAGCTCGGGATGGAATTCGTCGGCGAAGGTGTATCCGGGGCCGCCGCGTCCGGTGCCGGTCGGGTCGCCGCCCTGGATCATGAAGCCCTCGATGACCCGGTGGAACGCGACCCCGTCGTAGAAGGGACCGGTCGCCGCCGCACCCGTGCGGGGATCGCGGTATTCCTTGGTGCCCTCGGCCAGTCCGACGAAGTTCTCGACGGTCTTCGGGGCGTGATCGGGGAACAGGGTGATGACGATGTCACCGTGGTTGGTGTGCAGGGTTGCGGTCGAAGCCACGTTCGAGGTGCCTTTCCGTGCCGGAGGATGCCGACCCCTCCCCGACCTCGCCGGAGCGGGTGGGACGGGCCGTCGCGGGCGCCGCGCGGTGCTGGCGGCTCCTCCCCGAGCTTAGCCGCCGCGACATCCGCTCCGCGGCGTCGACCCGGCCCGTTCCGCCATCCGCGGACACGCACCACCCATTTGCCGAAGGACGTGCCGTGCACGGAGGGCGAGGCTAGCGTGGAAGGTGCTCGATCACGAGCCGCTCGATCACGAGCCAACCAACTCGGAGGAAACGTGTTGCGTAGAAAGAAGAACAAGCTTGCCGAGGCCACCGAATCGGTGCCCCCGACCTTGCACGATCTCGCCGACACCGGGGCCGACCTGCTCGACGAGGCGATCGCCATCGTGACTCCTCTGGTCGTCCAGGCGGGTGAGAGGGCGGTCCAGCTCAAGGACCTCGCTCTGCACGAGATCACCCCGCTGGCCGAGCAGGCCCGCGAGATGGCCGCACCCCATCTGTCCCAGGCCTCGGAGCGCCTCGCCACCGCCATGGACCAGTTCGGTCCTGCCGCAGGCCGCGCGCGGGAGCGGATCGCCCCGGCCGCCGCGTCGGCCGCGGAGCATCTCGGACCTCTCGCCGCCACCACCATCACCCTCGC
>JAJXWF010000005.1 GCA_021781735.1 Actinomycetes bacterium | reverse complement strand
AGGCAATTCCACCACAAAGAACAAGGTCCGTGTGCAGTAGCGAAACTGACCGAAGCCCGGGAAACGACCAGGCCCAGGCGGTTCCGCTAAGGGCATTCGAGGCGGCCGCCAGTGATGCGGATCCGCCGCTGGGGCCAACACACCGCCTCACCATCCAGTTGGTCACAAACCGCGACCACGCGCCGCTCACTCGGCGGCGGGTAGCGAGAACGCGACCAGAAGCGCGACGGACCGCCCTGGCGCGGGAACCACTGGCGGAGCGGCTCTCGAGATGAGCAGCGTGCCCCAGCAGGGCACGCCGAGCCTCGGCGGGCTTCTTCGGCGGCTGATGGGACTTCGCCTGCGACTCCTCAGCGTCGAGCTCCGGATGCGACCGCAGCAGGATCAGACCAGCCCAAATCGCCGCTTTCGATGTTGCACGCAAGCGAAAACCCCGCCCTGACCAGGAGATGTCTTCCCTAGCCAGAACGGGGTTTATCGTGGTGCGCGAGAGAGGAGTTGAACCTCCACGCCCTTGCGGGCACTGGCACCTGAAGCCAGCGCGTCTGCCATTCCGCCACTCGCGCGAGATTCCAGAAGGAATCAGCCCGAGAAGGCTAGCACAGCGGCGCCGCGAGGAGCGAACCCACAGACCGCCCTTCGGAGGGTCGTGGACCGGTGAAAACCGTTGTGTCCGCCCCTCGGCGCGCGCGGGTGCGCCGGGTTCACCGCCGTCGGTAGTATCGACTGAGTTCACGCGCGGAGGGAAGGGGGTGTCATGGGTCTGTTCGACCGCATCGAGCACAGGATCGAAGGGGTTGTCACCGGTGTCTTCGCGCGCGGATTCAAGGGCGACGTTCAGCCCGTCGAGATCGCCTCCAGGCTGCAGCGCGAACTCGACGCGGAAGCGAAGGTGCTGAGCCGCGACAAGAAGCTGGTGCCGAACGACTTCACCATCGCCCTGTCCACGCACGACTACGAGCGGCTCGTCCCCTATACGAAGACGCTCAACCAGGAGATCATCCCCGAACTGCGCGACCACGCGGCCGAGCGCCGTTACGTCTTCAACGGGCCGATCTCGATCAGCTACACCCTCGACGTGTCACTGCCGACCGGACGCTTCACCGTCATCTCCGCCGCGCTCGCCGGCGTCGAGGCCAGCAACCCGGCGAACACGAGCCAGATCCGCCGGTCGCGGCTGGTGCTCGAGGTCAACGGCGTCCGCCACCCACTCGTGCCGCCGGGGCTCGTCATCGGGCGCGGCTCCGAGGCCGACCTGCGCATCAATGACCCGGGGGTGAGCCGTCGGCACGCCCAGATCCACGTGACCGGCGTCGACGACGAACTCACCATCAGCATCGAAGACCTTGGCAGCACCAACGGGGTCATCGTGAACGGCGTCAAGGTCAACCGGGCCAATCTCGACGACGGGTCACGGATCGAGATCGGCTCCACCCGCATGCTCGTCCATTCGCCACTGGGAGTGTGACTGTGAGCTCCGTGCTCGTCACGGCCCTGCGGGTCGCATTCCTGGCTTTGCTGTGGCTGTTCATCCTGCTGGCGGCCAACGTCGTGCGCACCGACATGTTCGGACGCACGGTCGCCGCCGGTTCGCCCGAACTCGCCCCCGCCAAGCCGGCACCGAAGCAACGGCGACGGGCGCCGACACGCCTGGTGGTCACCGAGGGCGCCGCCGAGGGCACCGAGGTCGCGCTGGTCGACGGCCTGATCATCGGGCGGGCCCGGGACGCGACCCTGCCGATCGATGACGACTACTCGAGCACGCACCATGCGCGACTCATCGAGACGGCGTCCGGGGGGTGGCAGATCGAGGACCTCACCTCGACCAACGGCACCTACGTCAACGAGGTGCGGGTCATCGCCCCCACCACCGTGACCCTCAAGGACGACATCCGCATCGGCCGCACCCACCTGCGTCTGGAGAAGTGATGCTCTCCCTCGACATCCGGGCGCACAGCGAGATCGGCCTGGTGCGCAAGAACAACCAGGACTCGGCGTACGCGTCCCCGAACCTGCTCGCCGTCGCCGACGGCATGGGCGGCGCGGCGGCCGGCGACCTCGCCTCGGCGGTGGCGATCACCGCGATCGCACGCGCCGACCGGCGATTGGACGGCGAGGACATGCTGTCTGCGTTCGCCGGCGCGCTCGATCGGGCCAACGGCAACCTCGCCCGCCTGATCCACGCGGATTCCAGCCTGGAGGGCATGGGTACCACCGTGTCGGGCGCCATGTTCTCGGGAACCCAACTCGGGCTGGTGCACGTCGGCGACTCCCGGGCCTACCTGTTCCGCGACGGACGGCTCACCCGGCTCACCCACGACCATTCCTGGGTGCAGTCGCTCGTCGACGAGGGGCGCCTCAACGAGGCCGACATGGCCACCCACCCGCACCGGTCGCTGCTGCTGAGGGTGCTCAACGGCCAGCCGATGGGCGATCCCGACACGGCCCTCGTCGATGTCGCCGAGGGTGACCGGCTGCTGTTCTGCAGTGACGGCCTCAGCGGGTTCACCAGCGACGAGAAGATCGCGGCGGTGCTCCGCGGCAACAGCCTCGACGACGCCGTCCCGAAGTTGATCCAGCTGGCGCACGCGGGGGGCGGTGCCGACAACATCACGTTCGTACTCGCCGACGTGGTCGCGCAGAGCCCCGCCCTGGACGCCGCCGAGCCGCTGATGCTGGGCGCGGTCACCGATGCCGACGTCGCCCCGGTCCGATCGCGCGGCGTCCCCCCCGTCGAATCCTCCACCGGCGATGCGGACGCCGACGACGAGGACCAGGACCAACCGGATCGGGTGATGGCCCCCGTCGACCACGAACGGCTGCGCTACCAGCCGGGCAGGCAGCACCACAGGTGGTTGCCGACGATCGTGCTGTTGGCCTCGGTACTGCTGGCGCTCACGGTCGCCGGCGCCGTCGGGGTGGTGTACGCGCGCAGCCAGTTCTACGTCGGCGCCACCGCCAGCCCGTCCGGTGATCGGGTCGCGATCTTCCGTGGACTGCCCGACTCCGTGGTGGGGGTCCCCCTGTCGAAGGTCGAGGTCGTCGAGGACATCCTCGTGTCCGACCTGCCCCGCTACTACCGCGACCAGGTGCACAACACCATCAGCGCCGACAGCCTCGACAGTGCGCGCGCAACCGCCCACCAGCTCGCGGTGTTGGCGCAGACCTGCATCGCCCAGCGTGCCGCCCAGCAACAGCCCAGCGCGCCGCCGTCCCCCTCCCCGATCCGGTCGGCCTCCGCGTCGGCGTCCCGCTCGGCCTCGGGGTCGCCGACGGTCGACATGTCGGACCGGGTCCCGTCGCCGGGAGCCACGGGTTCGGTCTCGGCGTCCGCCCTGGCCACGACCGGGAATCCGTCGGCGACCCCCGGGCTTCCCAGCGCGAACGCCACCGCGAGCACCGGCGTTCCCGGCCAGCAGGACTGCTCGTGACGGCGTCCCGCGCCGGTGTCGGCGCGCCGGGCGACACCGTGGTGGTCTACCGCAAGCGCCGCAACGTCGAACTGCTCATGGACCTGGTGGCCGTCAGCATCGGGCTGGGCGGCTGGGCGCTCATCGGGCTCGACCAGTCCGGCACCATCCCCGGGGACTGGCCGTGGGTCGTCGGCCTGTGGACGGGCATGGCGCTCGCGGTGCACATCGCCATCCGGATCCGGCTGCCCTACGCCGATCCGCTGCTGCTGCCGCTCGTTCTCACGGTCAACGGCATCGGCCTGGCGATGATCCACCGGATCGACCTCATCCCCGACCCGGTAAGTCACGACGCCACCACCCAGCTCGTGTGGACCGGGCTCGGCATGGCCCTGTTCATCGCGACACTGTTCGTCCTCAACGACCCCCGCGAGCTGCAGCGGTTCCCCTACCTGTTGTTCCTCGCCGGCCTCGCGCTGCTGATGCTGCCGCTCGTACCCGGGCTGGGGACCACCAGCGGCGGGTCGACGATCTGGATCCACGTGGGCCCGTTCAGCTTCCAGCCCGCCGAGGCCGCCAAGGTGGTGCTCACGGTCGCCTTCGCCGGGTATCTGGTCGACCACAGCGAGGTGCTCTCGCAGGTCGGACGCCGCATCCTCGGCCAGCAACTCCCGCGGGTGCGTGACCTCGGGCCGATCGTCGTCATGTGGCTGGCCTCGCTGGCGGTGCTCGTGTTCGAGAACGACCTCGGCATGTCGATGCTGTTCTTCGGACTGTTCGTCATGATGCTCTACGTCGCCACCGAACTCCCGGTGTGGCCGGTTCTCGGTGCGCTCCTCCTGACCCTGGGGGCGTGGGCCAGCTACGCGTTCACCTACCACGTCAAGGTGCGGGTCGACGCCTGGCTTCACCCCTTCGACAACGTCGACCAGAACTACCAGATCATCCAGGCCGAATACGGCCTGGCCTGGGGCGGTCTCACCGGACGCGGCTGGGGGCTCGGGCGTCCGGGCCTCACCCCTCTCGCCAAGAGCGACTTCATCTCGGCGGCGATCGGCGAAGAACTCGGGGTGATCGGGCTGATGGCGGTGGTGATGCTCTACGCGCTGATCGTGTCGAGGGGTCTGCGCATCTCGCTCACCACCGACGACCCCTTCGAGAAGCTGCTCGCCTCCGGGCTGAGTTTCGTGTTCGCGCTGCAGGTGTTCGCGATCATCGGCGGCGTCACCCGGCTGCTGCCGCTCACCGGCCTCACGACACCGTTCATGAGCCAGGGAGGTTCCTCGATGGTGATCAACTGGGTGATCATCGCGATCCTGCTGGTGGTGAGCCACCACGCCAGGCGTCCACGCCGACCCGAGGAGCCCGCCCCGCAGCGGGGCTTCATCGCCGATTTCGCCTCCGACGACACGGCGGTGATCCTGCCATGAATCGACCGATCCGCAAGGTGGCCGTGCTCGCCGCCCTCCTGTTCTTCGCCCTGCTCGCGAACATCACCTACTTCCCGCTCTTCCGTGCCGACGCCCTGGCCAACGACCCCGCCAACCGTCGGGTCCGCGACGCCCAGTTCGCCCAGAACCGCGGCGCCATCCTCGTCGGCAACACCCCGATCGCCTCGAGCGTGCCCGACAAGGGGGTGTTCGCCTACCAGCGGGTCTACACCGACGGCCCGATGTGGGCCCCGGTCACCGGCTACTACTCCTATGAGTTCGGCCGCACCGGACTCGAGCAGACCTACAACGCGGAGCTGGCCGGCACCTCCGACTCGCAGTTCCTCACCCGGCTCATGGATACCCTGAGCGGCCGACAGCGGGAGGGGGCGAGCATCATCACAACCCTCAACGCCAAGGCGCAGAAGGCCGCATGGGACGCCCTCGGCTCGATGCAGGGTGCGGTTGTCGCCCTCAACTACCGGACGGGGGCGGTGCTCGCGATGGTGACGAAGCCCAGCTACGACCCCAACAGGCTGGCCAGCGTCGACCTCACCAAGGCGAGTGACGCGTGGAACTCGCTCAAGGACGCCACCGGGTCGCCGATGGCGAATCGGGCGACCCAGGAGATCTACCCACCGGGGTCGACGTTCAAGTTGGTCACCGCCGCCGCGGCGCTCGAGAACGGGATGAGCCCCGAGACGCAGGTCGACGCACCGCTGCGGCTGAAGCTGCCCGGCACCAACACCTACCTGCCGAACGAGACCAACTGCGGCGGCACCCGGATCAGCCTCATCCAGGCCTTCGCCGTGTCGTGCAACACCGCCTACGCCAACGTCGGCCTCGGCCTGGGAGCCGACAAGCTGCGCGCCCAGGCGGACGCGTTCGGTTTCGGCAAGCCGCTCGGGCTCGGGTTCACCACGGCCGCCAGCCACTTCCCCGTGTCGCCCAACGAACCGGAAACGGCGCTCAGCGCGATCGGCCAGTACGACGTCGCGGCCTCCCCGCTGCAAATGGCGGTGGTCGCCGGCGGCATCGCCAACGACGGGGTGGTGATGCAGCCCTACCTCGTGCAGGAGGTCCGCTCCCCCTCCCTGCAGGTGCTCGAGAGCACGACGCCGAAGAAGCTCAGCCAGGCGATGACCGCCCAGCACGCCCACGAGGAGCAGCGGATGATGCAGGCGGTGGTCACCTCCGGCACCGGCACGAGGGCGCAGGTGCCCGGGGTCACGATCGGCGGCAAGACCGGCACGGCGCAGACGATCCCGTCGCGCCCGCCGTACGCCTGGTTCGTCGGCTATGCGCAACAACCCGACGTCGCGATCGCGGTGTTCATCGAGAGCGTCAACATCCCCCGCAACGACATCGCCGGCGGTGCCCTCGCCGGCCCGGTGTTCGCCGCCGTCGTGAAGGCACTGCAGTGATCCCCCCTCCGCATTGGCACCACGTTCCCGCCGCGCGAGATACTTCGCAGGGGACCCCGACCGAAAGGACGCCGCGATGACGGAGCAGACACCTCTGCTCGGCGATCGCTACCACCTCGACCGGGTGATCGGCCGTGGTGGTATGGCCGAGGTGTGGCGGGCCACTGACAAGCGCCTGGGGCGGGCGGTGGCGATCAAGCGACTCCGCGTCGACTTGGCGACCGACCCCACCTTCCAGGCGAGATTCCGGCGGGAGGCGCAGGCGGCGGCGGGGTTGAACCATCCGAACATCGTGTCGGTGTACGACACCGGCGAGGAGATCGACACTGCCACCGGTGTCACTGTGCCGTTTATCGTGATGGAGTTGGTCGACGGGCACACGTTGAAGGACGTGTTGCGTGATGACCGGCGGATCCTGCCCGAGCGGGCCCTCGAGTTCACCCAGGGCGTGTTGGACGCGTTGAGTTATTCGCACCGGGCGGGCATCATCCACCGGGACATCAAGCCGGCGAACGTGATGTTGACGCCGACCGGCACGGTGAAGGTGATGGATTTCGGGATCGCGCGGGCGGTCGCGGACACGTCGGCGACGATGACGCAGACGGCGGCGGTGATCGGGACCGCCCAGTACCTGTCGCCCGAGCAGGCCCGTGGGGAGACCGTCGATGCCCGCTCCGATGTGTATTCGTCGGGGTGTCTGTTGTACGAGTTGTTGGTGGGGCGTCCGCCGTTCGTGGGGGATTCGCCGGTGAGTGTGGCCTATCAGCATGTGCGCGAGGTGCCGACCCCGCCGAGCACCCTCGACCCGGAGATCACCCAGTCGATGGACGCGGTGGTGATGAAGGCGTTGGCGAAGGATCCCGCCGACCGCTACCAGTCCGCCCGGGAGATGCACGACGACATCGCCCGGCTGCTGGCCGGGGGCCCAGTCGCCGCGCCACCGCCGCTGCCGATGCCGATGCCCGATCCGATGCCCACCCTGGCCACCACCGTGCTGCCGAACGGACCCGTCGAGGACCCCACCGGCACCCAGGTGGTCACCCGCCGCGCCGACACGGAGCCGCGCCCCCAACAGCCCGGACGGCGTCGGGGGCCGTCGGCATCGACGGTGATCCTGGGGATCCTGCTGGCCGCGCTGATCGGCGTGCTCGGGTTCGCCCTGTACGAGTTCACTCGGCCCAGCCGGCCCACCTCGGTGCAGGTGCCCGGGGTGATCAGCTACACCCAGCAGCAGGCCGAGCAGCAACTCAACGACCGCAACCTCAGCCCCGTGGTGCAGACCACCAACGGCCCGGCCGACACCCAGGGGCAGGTGATCAGCCAGAACCCGACGGCCCAGGCCACCGTGACACCCGGCTCCGACGTGACGATCGTGGTCAACCTCGGCCCCAAAACCGCCCAGATCCCCACCGGACTCGTCGGCCTCAGCGCCAAGGAGGCCACGAACCTCCTCCAGCAGGCCGGCTTCCAGGTCAACCAGCAGGACGCGCCGACCGAGTCGCCCACCGACAAGCAGGGCACCGTCGTCACGGTCAGCCCCGATCAGGGAGCCACCGAGGCCGTCGGCAGCACCGTGACGATCTACGTCGCCACCGGCAAGAGCAGCGTCCCCAACCTCGGCGGCCTCACCCTCGCCGACGCCAAGACCTACGCCGCCGACCAGGGCTTCAGCAACGTCGTCGTGGCCGGCGAACAACAGACCACCCAGGCCTCGCCCGGCACGATCGTCAGCCAGGATCCCCAACCCGGAACCCTCGCGCTGCGCACCGACCCACTCAAGGTCTACCTCGCCAAGGCACCCAGCACCCCCTCGGCCACCGCGACCGCGTCGAACTCCCCCAGCGCGCCGTCGTCGACGACCTCGTCGGCCTCGTCGACGCCGACCAACAGCTGACCCGACCGTCGCCCGCTCACGCCGTCGGCCCGACCCCCGCGGGGGTCAGGCCGACGGCACCGCCATCAACGGCGACAGGTGCTTCGCGCGAGCGGGCGCCTCGGCGTCCCCGCACGCGGCGAGCCAGTTCGCGAGCATCTGGTATCCGCCCTCGGTGAGCACACTCTCGGGATGGAACTGCACCGATTCGACGGGCAGGCTGCGGTGCCGGACGCCCATGATGATGCCGTTGTCGGTGCGGGCCGTCACCTCGAGTTCGTCGGGCACGGTGGCCGGATCGATCGCGAGCGAGTGGTAGCGGGTGGCGGTGATCGGCGACGGGAGGCCGGCGAAGACGCCGCGGCCGTCGTGGTACACCAGTGAGGTCTTGCCGTGCATCACCTCGGGCGCGCGGCCGACCACTCCCCCGAACGCCACGCCCATCGACTGCAGGCCGAGGCAGACGCCGAAGATCGGCAGCTCACCGGCGTGCTCACGCACGAGGTCGACGCAGACGCCGGCGTGCTCGGGCGTGCCGGGTCCGGGTGACAGCAGCACGCCGTCGAATCCGGACAGGAAATCCGGCTGCTGGAACCTCGGGTCGTCGTTGCGCCAGACCTCGACCTCGGCCCCGATCTGCGCGAGGTACTGCACGAGGTTGTAGACGAACGAGTCGTAGTTGTCGACCACCAGGATCCGAGCCACCGGCACAGTCTACGGCGGCCGTCCCCGCCTCCGGCCCGCGCTCACAGCGTCCGGACCGGGCGCGATCAGGGCATCGGGGTCGCGTAGGTGAGGGCGGCCGGGCCGTTCCACGCGGGCAGCTTCAACGTGCCGACGCCCTGCTGGGTGTATCCGAGACCGTAGGCGGTGACGTACTGCCGGTAGATGACCGCTCCCGGGTCGGTGGCCAGGGCGTTGAGCATGGCCCGCTGGTCGCCGATGGCCTCGATGACGTAGGGCGGCGCATACGGGACGCCGCCGACGATGACCGTGTTCCCCACGCACTTGATGCTCGAGGTCGACCCGATCCGCACGCCCTGGATGCTCATGGCCTCCGCGCCGGCACGCCACAGCAGGTTGGTGAACGTCTGGATGTCCTGCTGGTGCACGACGAGCAGGTCGGGATCGACGCCGACGGGCTGCACCGACAGGGGGGCGTCGTTGAGGGTCACCCGGACACCGGGACCCGTGACGGACACCGTCCCGGCGGCCACGGCCGCCGCCGACATCCGCGGGTCGGGGGGCGCGGGGGCCGCAGAGCCGGTGAGCTGCCGCACGTCCGATTGCAGGTGCTGGGCCTGAGCGGCGAGGTCGCGGTTGTGCTGGCCCTGGGACTCGACGAGGCCGATCAGATCGCTGTTGCGGGCCGGACGCAGGTCGTGGCCGCCCGCGACCCGGGCGCTCACGGTGATCAGCGCGGCCGCCATCAGCAGCACGAACGCGGAGACGTAGCGGCGGCGTCCATGCACCTGCTCGGACCAGGCGCGCCGCATCCGGACGGGCAGGCCACGCCACCAGGGCCGGCCTGTGCCCGCCGGCGTGGGGTCGGACACACGCACCTCCGCGCAGTCGCCTCGGGTTCCCGGCGTGTCTTTCACCGGGACATTGACTAGGCTACCTGGGTACCACCGGCGTAAGGAGTCGCAACCGTGCCCGAGTCGAAACTGCGCACCGAAGCAGCTCGCAAGCGCAAGAAGGTCGCTGACGAGCGCCTGGCCAGCAAGCGGGCCGAGCGTGAGCGCCTCGGCGGGGGCGCAGACCGCACCTGGGTTCCCTGGGTGTTCGTGCCCGTCGGCCTGCTCGGCGTCATCTGGTTGGTGCTCTACTACATCATCGGGAGTTTCATCCCCGGAGTCGCCGGAGGCTGGAACATCCTCATCGGGATGGGGATGATGGCCGCATCGTTCATCATCGCGACCCTGTGGAAGTGACGTTCTTCCGGTCGCGGGTAGCGTGAACGCCATGCGGTTCGAGCATCTGGGGTTCTCGCCCACGTTCGTCGACTACCGGGAGGCCTGGGCGTACCAGCGCGACGTCCTCACCCGGGTGGCCGACGGCACCACACCACCCACCGTGCTGCTGCTGGAGCACTCGCCGGTCTACACCGCCGGTCGCACCACCGAAGACCACATGCGCCCCAAGGACGGCACCGAGGTCGTCGACACCGACCGTGGCGGCAAGATCACCTGGCACGGTCCCGGGCAGCTCGTCGCCTACCCGATCATTCGACTGCCGGCCCCGATCAACGTCGTGGGTCACGTGCGCAACCTCGAAGAGGTGATGATGCGGGTCACCCGGCACTTCGGCGTCGAGACCGCCCGGGTCGAGGGTCGTTCGGGCGTGTGGGTACTCGCCGACGACCGCGGCCCCGACCGCAAGGTGGGCGCGATCGGCGTCCGGGTGTCCCGGCAGTGCACGATGCACGGCTTCGCGCTCAACTGCGACGCCGACCTGTCGTGGGGCCGGAACATCATTCCGTGCGGCATCGAGGACGCCGCGGTGTCGTCGATCTCCGCCGAACTCGGACGCCGCGTCAGCGTGCAGGACGTCCTGCCCGTCGCCGAGCGTGCGCTCGCCGACGTGCTCGACCCCGTGGCCGCCGAGGGCATCCGACGATGGCGGGCGTTGCTCGAGAAGCAGACGGCCGAACTGAGCGCAGAAGGAATCCGATGACCACCGAGAGCACCACCAGTCCCGTCTCCACCGCCCCCGACGGACGCCGGCTGCTGCGGGTCGAGGCGAAGAACGCCGAAACCCCCATCGAGCGCAAACCGGCCTGGATCCGCACCACCGCCCACATGGGCGAGCAATACTCCGAACTGCACTCGATGGTGAAGTCCGAGGGGCTGCACACTGTGTGCCAGGAGGCGCAGTGCCCCAACATCTTCGAGTGCTGGGAGGATCGCGAGGCCACCTTCCTCATCGGCGGTGACATCTGCACCCGGCGCTGCGACTTCTGCGACATCGCCACCGGACGCCCGCGCCCGCTCGACCCCGACGAGCCGCGGCGGGTGGCCGGGTCGGTGCAGCAGATGGGCCTGCGCTACGCGACCGTCACCGGCGTCGCCCGCGACGACCAGCCCGACGGTGCGGCGTCCCTCTACGCCGAGACGATCCGCCAGATCCACCGGGTGAACCCGAACACCGGTGTCGAGATCCTGCCCCCCGACTTCGGCGCGAAGCCCGACCTGGTCGGCCAGGTGTTCGACGCACGCCCGGAGGTGTTCGCCCACAACCTCGAGACCGTGCCCCGCATCTTCAAGCGGATCCGCCCGGCGTTCACCTACGACAAGTCACTCAGGGTGCTCACGATGGCCCACGACGACGCCCTGATCACCAAGTCGAACCTCATCCTCGGCATGGGCGAGACGGCCGACGAGATCGAGCAGGCGATCCACGACCTCGCCGACGCCCACTGCGACATCCTCACGATCACGCAGTACCTGCGCCCCTCGAAGCTGCACCACCCGATCGACCGGTGGGTCGAGCCGGCGGAGTTCGTGCACTGGAGCAAGGTGGCCCGCGAGGCCGGGTTCGCCGGGGTCATGAGCGGGCCGCTGGTCCGCTCGTCGTACCGCGCCGGACGCCTGTACGTGAAGGCGATGCGCCACTACGGCCGCGAGATCCCCGAGAACCTCGCCCACCTCGCGCAGGGCAACGACCTGCCCGCCCGCCAGGAGGCGGCCAGCATCGTCGCCCACCAGCACTGAGGACTTGCCCCCTAGAGGGGCCAACCTAGGGTGGAACATGTCCCACGAGCCCACCTGTCCCGTCGCACGCCCCCGCCCTGACGGAACGTCCAACCGCGACTGGTGGTCCGACCGTCTCGATCTGGCCGTCCTGAACGAAAATCCGCCCGCGAGCGACCCGATGGGCGCCGACTTCGACTACGCCGACGAGTTCACCTCCCTCGACCTCGCCGAGGTCAAGGCCGACATCGCGGCGGTCCTCACCGACTCGAAGGACAGGTGGCCGGCCGACTTCGGCAACTACGGCCCGCTGTTCATCCGGATGGCGTGGCACAGCGCGGGCACCTACCGCGTGCAGGACGGGCGGGGCGGCGCGGGTGGCGCCGAGCAGCGGTTCGCGCCGCTGAACGCCTGGCCCGACAACGGGGCCTCGACGAGGCCCGGCGCCTGCTCTGGCCGGTGAAGAAGAAGTGCGGACGCAAGCTCTCGTGGGGCGACCTCATGGTGCTCACCGGCACCGTGGCGCTGGAACAGATGGGCTTCACCACCTTTCCGGCTGGCACCGATGAACCGGTGGGCCGTGAACGACCCCGAGCAACTGGCGAGGGTCCTCGACACCCTCGAGCGCGTGCGGCAGGAGTTCAACTCCGGCGGCGATGCGCGGATCTCGCTCGCCGACCTGATCGTGCTGGGTGGGGTCGCTGTCGTCGAGAGGGCCGCATCCGACACCGGATTCGCGACCGGGGTGCCGTTCACTCCGGGGCGCACGGATGCTTCGGCCGAACAGACCGACGCTTCGGGGCTGGCCTGGCTCGAGCCCGCCGCCGACGGCTTCCGAAACCACCGGGGCCCGGCCGCCACCGCACCCACCCAGCACCTGCTGGTCGAGCGCGCCCGCCTGCTCACCCTCAGCGCGCCGGAGATGACCGTGCTGGTCGGGGCCTCCGGGTTCTCGGCGCGACCCCGGGCGGCTCGACGGCGGGGGTTTTCGCCGACTCGGTCGGCGTCCTCAGTACCGACTTCTTCACGACGATCACCGATCCCGACATCACCTGAACTTCCACCCGCGACGACGAGGAGACCTTCACCGGTCGCGGTGGCGCGGCCGAATGGACGGCAACCCGGGCGGACCTGATCTTCGGATCGAACTCGCAGCTGCGGGCGGTGGCCGAGGTCTGCGCCGGCGACGACGCCCCGGGGAAGTTCGTGCGCGACTTCATCGCCGCCTGGCACAAGGTGATGATGCTCGACCGCTTCGACCTCGTGTGACGCCGAGCCCGCCCTGAGCATCCGCCCGGTGGCCGCCGGTCGTGACCGCGCCGACCCGGCGGCCTCCGGGCGAACAGGTGGTCATGCACTCCTTCTCGTGCCAGAGTCGCTCTCGAGGGCAGGAGGATGACCATGATGACCCGTCGCACGCTGTTCGACCTGGCCGCTCTCGCCGTCGTCGGCGTCCCGCTGATGAGTGGCTGCTCGTCGCCGATCCCGCCACAGGACACCGCCCAGTACGGCACCTGGTTCGCCAAGGACGTCGCGCGGGCACCGGCGGCGCAGACCGACTCGTCGCTCGGACCCTTCGCGGTCGCCCTGCTCGACGAGGTGGACGCCGCCAACGCGGTGGTCTCGCCGCTGTCGCTGGCGGCGGCGCTCGGTATGCTCCGCAACGGGGCCGCCGGCGTGACGGCGTCCGAACTCGACCACTTGTTCGGCAGCACCACCGAGCAGCTGGACGCCGAACTCAACTCGGTGCTGCAGGCCCTCGACGCGGTCGGCAGGCGCGGCAGGGTGACGATGACCGTGGCCGACGCCGCCTGGGCACAGCGCGGCTTCGACCTCAGCACGCCGTTCCTCGACGCCCTCGCCCGGTGGTTCGGCGTCGGGGTGATCCCCAGCGACTTCAAGACCGACCCGGAGTCCGCTCGTGCCGCGATCAACGCCTGGGCGGCGAAGAACACCCGCGGGCTGATCGATCAGATCCTCCCCCCGGGGTCGCTCGACAGGCTGACCCGGCTGGTGCTCGGCAACGCGGTCTACTTCACGGGACGCTGGGAGGTGTCCTTCGACCCTTCCAAGACCGTCCGCGGCCCGTTCACCGGCAGCGCGGGGCAGCAGGTGCGGGCCCCGCTGATGCACTCGACGCAGAAGATCCGGTTCGCGTTCGGCGAGACCTGGAAGGGCGCCTCGATACCCTTCGCCGACCCCGACCTCGAGTTGGTGCTGGTGCGGCCGATCGTCCGGGTCACCGGCGGATGGGACGCCACCCGACCGCTCGGCCCGCTGGCCCGGATCGGCGGCGCGGCCCCCTTCGCGAAGGTGCTGGCGGCCTCCCCCGAGAAGCGCGACCTCGTCATGCCCAAGTGGCACGCCGAGCTCTATCGCGACCTCGTCGACGACTTCAAGAAGCTGGGCGTCACCACGCTGTTCGACGACCAGTGCGATCTCAGCGGGCTCACCGACAGCCACACCCCGATGAAGGTCACCGGCGTGTTCCACCGCGCGGTCTTCACGGTCGCCGAGGACGGCGCCGAGGCGGCCGCGGTGAGCGGCGTCGTCGCCGGGACGACGGCCGCCCCGGCCGATCCCGACCCGGAGCCGACCTTCACCTCGGCGCTGTTCTACGCGATCGCCCACGTCCCGAGCAGAACCCTGGTGTTCCTCGGCCGCCTCGACGACCCGGCCGCGCCCTGAACCGACCGCATCAGGGCTCCGATCGCCCGGTCGCCGCGTGGTCGCCCGTTCGGAGCGGCCGCGACCCCGACGGTAAACTGTGCGCCCGTGAGCCAGACACCCGAAGGTAGCCAAGCCGACCTGCCCGAGCAGATGCAGGTGCGCCGCGACAAGCGTGCCCGGCTGCTGTCCGAGGGACGTGAGGCCTACCCCGCCGACCTGCGGCGCACCCACACCGTGCCGGAGGTGCGAACCCAGTGGGGCGACCTCACCACCGGCGCGGAGACCGACGACGTCGTGAGCGTCGGCGGCCGGGTCGTGTTCATCCGCAACACCGGCAAGCTGTGCTTCGCGACGATCCAGGACGGCTTCACTCACGACTCATCGGGCGAACGGCTCCAGGTGATGCTGAGCCTCGCCGAAGTGGGCGAGGAGGCACTCGCGGCGTGGAAGGCCGACGTCGACCTCGGCGACTTCGTCTGGGTGCTGGGACGGGTGATCTCGAGCAAGCGCGGCGAGCTGTCGGTGCTGGCCTCGCAGTGGCGGCTGGCGTCGAAGGCGCTGCGTCCGCTGCCGACGCTGCACAAGGACCTCTCGGAGGAGGCCCGCGTGCGCCAGCGCTACGCCGACATGGTCGTGCGCCAGGAGGCCCGCGACATGGTGCGCACCCGCGCGGCGATCACCAGCGCGGTGCGACGGCTGCTCGACGCCCAGGGCTTCCTCGAGGTCGAGACCCCAACCCTCCAACTGGTGCACGGTGGGGCGTCCGCGCGTCCGTTCCAGACCCACCTCAACGCGTTCGACATCGACATGACCCTGCGGATCGCGCTCGAGCTCTACCTCAAGCGGGCGATGGTCGGTGGCACCGATCGCGTGTACGAGATCGGCCGGATCTTCCGGAACGAGGGCATCGACTCCACCCATTCGGCCGAGTTCACCATGCTCGAGGCGTACATGAGCTGGGGCGACCAGTTCACGATCGCCCAGGTGATCCAGGACGTCATCCTCGCCGCCGCCGACGCCGTCGGACGCCGCCGGATCGACACCCCTCAGGGCACCATCGACCTCGACGGCGAGTGGCGCTGGCTGGAGTTCTACCCCGCCCTGACCCAGGCCCTCGGCGAGACCATCGACGTCGACACCCCGATCGAACGGCTCCGCGCCCTCGCCGACGAGCAGGGAGTCATCCACGACCCGCATCTGGACGCCGGCAAGCTCGCGATGGCGCTGTTCGCCGGTGTGGTCGAACCCGAACTGATCCAACCGACGTTCGTCTGCGACTTTCCCGCCGTGGCCCAGCCGCTGGCGCGCCCGCACCGCAGCAAGCCCGGCCTCGTCGAGGCGTGGGACCTCATGATCGGCGGCATGGAACGCGGCACCGGTTTCAGCGAGCTGATCGACCCGGTGATCCAGCGCCAGGTGCTCACCGACCAGTCGATCCGCGCCGCCGGAGGTGACCTCGAGGCGATGCAGCTCGACGAGGACTTCCTGCAGGCCCTCGAGTTCGGTGCACCGCCGATGGGCGGCCTGGGCCTCGGCATCGACCGGCTCGTCATGCTGTTCACCGACGCCGGCATCCGCGAGACGATCCTGTTCCCCCTGCTCAAGCCCCACGACTGAAGAGCCCGCGAATGAAGGGGCGGGGCCCTCTGGGGCCCGCGACGCCGCCCCGGAATCAGCAGGCAACCACCCGAGTTCCTGCCGTCGGCGGCGCATCCCCCGCCGGTCGCCTGCAGATCGGAATGAAACCGATCCCGCTCCCGAGCTCACCCCAGGTGCCGGACCCGCAGCGACCCGGCGTCGGTGCTGAACGCCACGTGCGACAGGTCGGGCACGACGAGGTCGGCGGGCAGATCATCGGCCGGGGTGGTGGTCAGCACGCCGAGGACGCGGGCGCCCGCCGCACGGGCCGCACGGACGCCGGCGGGCGCGTCCTCGACCACCAGGCAGTCGGCGGGATCAACCCCGAGCGCCCGGGCCGCGGCGAGGAACAGGTCCGGCGCGGGCTTGCCGTGCTCGACATCGTCGGCGGTCAGCAGCACCGCGGGTGGGGTGAGCCCGGCGGCGTCCAGGCGGGCGGTGGCGACGGCCCGTGTGCCCGACGTGGCCACCGCCACCCGATCGGAGGGCAACGCCTGCAGGGCCTCCCGGGCGCCCGGAAGTGCCCGGATGCCCTCGGTCTCGAACACCTCGAGTTCCTCCATCCTCGCCGTAGCCTCGACCACCCGGTGCGCGGGCACGATGAGCCGAACGATCGCCTCGCTGGTCATCCCGTTGACGTTGGCGGCGGGGTCGGGCGTGACCTCGAACTCCGCGAGCCACGTGGTCCAGGCCCGGGCGATCGCAGGATGTGAGTCGATCAGGGTGCCGTCGAGGTCGAAGATCACGGCGGCGAAGCGGCGTCCGGTGAGTCGATCCATGCCTCCATCCAACCAGCCCCGCGGAACCGCCCCCAATCCGCGGGCCCGGCCCGGCGGCCCCGCCTCACGGGCCGTCCCCGCGCCCGCGCGCGCCGATTCCGATGACATTTTCCGCCCCCCGACTTGTGAGTGAGTGCTCACTCACTTACTCTGGAGCACGTGCGCGCCAAGCCCATGCCCCCCGACGAGCGTCGAGCTGCGATCATCGCCGCGACCCGCCCCCTCGTCCTCGAGCACGGCACCGCCTTCACCACCCGCCAGGTGGCCGACGCCGCCGGCATCGCCGAGGGCACGATCTTCCGGGTCTTCGAGAACAAGGACGATCTGCTCTGGGCGGTGGTCGACCAGACGATGGATCCCACCGACACGTGCGAGGCGATCGCCGCGCTCGACGCGTCGAGTCTCACCGACACGATCGCCGGCGTCATCGGGGTCCTCCAGGACGCCGTCCACGACACGTCCCGGCTGTTCGCGGCGATGCATGCGCATGCGCCCAACCAGGACGGCAAGCCGCCCCCCCACCAGGGACGCCGTCCGGCCGCGACGCAGCCCGAGGTGCAGCGGGCCCGCGCCGAGGCGCTGGTCGACGTGATCGCCGGTCGGCTTGCAGCGTTCGAGACCGACCTGCGCATCCCCCTCCGCGAGGCCGCCTCGCTCATCCGGTCGGTGGCGTTCGCCACCTCGCACCCCTTCCTGTCCGACGGCCGGCTCACCGATTCCCATCGGGTGGCCGACCTGCTGGTCAACGGTCTCACCCGCTCCACGGCCGACTCGGCCGGTCCCGCCCCCAACCCACCCACCGCGTAGGACACCCATGCTCGTCAAACTCATCCGGCGCCACCTGCGTCCGTATTGGCCGTTGCTGGTCGCAATCATCGCGCTGCAGACGGTGGCGACCATCTCGTCGCTGTATCTGCCCAGCCTCAACGGTCGGATCATCGACAACGGCGTCGCCACAGGCAACACCCACTACATCTGGGTCCACGGCCTCGACATGCTCGCGTTCAGCCTCGCCCAGGTGGCCGCCCAGATCGGGGCCGCCTACCTCGGGGCGCGGGTCGCGATGAGTTTCGGGCGGGACCTCCGCGCCGCGCTCTTCCAGCGGGTGCTCTCGTTCAGCTCCCGCGAGGTCAACCAGTTCGGGGCCCCGTCGCTGATCACCCGCAACACCAACGACGTGCAGCAGGTGCAGATGCTCGTACTGATGAGCGCGATCATGCTGATCTCGGCGCCGATCACGATGGTCGGCGGCGTGTTCATGGCGGTGCGCGAGGATCCCGGCCTGTCGTGGCTGATCCTCGTCGCGGTGATCCTGCTCTCGGCAGCGGTCGGGATCCTCATCTCGAACCTCGCGCCCCTGTTCCGGCTGATGCAGTCCCGCATCGACGGCGTCAACCGGGTGCTGCGCGAGCAGATCTCCGGCATCCGGGTGGTGCGGGCGTTCGTCCGCGAGCCGTACGAGTCGCAGCGATTCGGCCACACGAACCAGGAACTCACCGACGTCACCCTGTCGGTCGGACGCTGGATGGCCGCGATGTTCCCAACGGTCATGTTCGTGATGAACCTGTCGAGCGTCGGGGTGCTGTGGTTCGGCGCCTACCGGCTGGACGCCGGGCACATCCAGATCGGCCAGCTCACCGCGTTCCTCACCTACATCATGCAGATCCTCATGAGCGTGATGATGGCCTCGATGATGCTGGTCATGGCGCCCCGGGCCTCGGTCAGCGCCGGCCGGATCCTCGAGGTGCTCGACACCGAGAGTTCGGTCGTCCCGCCGGTCGACCCGGTCACCGAGCTCGCCTCGGTCGGCGAGATCGACTTCGATCACGTGGAGTTCACCTACCCGGGGGCCGAGGAGCCGGTGCTGGCCGACATCACCTTCTCGATGGTGCCCGGGAAGACCACCGCGATCATCGGATCGACCGGGTCGGGCAAGTCGACGCTGGTCAATCTCATCCCGCGGCTCTATGACGCCACCGGTGGCATGGTGCAGGTCGACGGCATCGACGTCCGTCGCCTCGACCCCGACCTGCTGTGGAGCAAGGTCGGCCTGGTCCCGCAGAAGCCGTTCCTGTTCAGCGGCACCGTGGCGTCGAACCTGCGCTACGGCGACCCCGACGCCACCGACGACGAGCTGTGGCACGCACTGCGGGTCGCCCAGGCCGAGGACTTCGTCCGGGAGATGGACGGTCAGCTCGAGGCGCCGATCAGTCAGGGTGGCACGAACGTGTCCGGCGGTCAGCGGCAGCGGCTGTCGATCGCCAGGGCCCTGGTGAAGCGCCCCGACGTCTACGTGTTCGACGACGCCTTCTCCGCGCTCGACGTGGCAACCGACGCGAGGCTGCGGGCGGCGCTGTTCAAGGAGACCTCGCGGGCGGCGGTGCTCATCGTGGCCCAACGGGTCTCGACCATCCGCGGCGCCGACGAGATCCTCGTCATCGACGACGGACGCATCGTCGGCCGCGGAACCCACGACCAATTGCTCGCCGAGAACCCGACCTACGCGGAGATCGTCGAGTCGCAGCTCAGCGCAGAGGAGGCCGCCGCATGAGCACCACCACGTCGACGAATCCCACCGCCGATGCCACGCAGACCAGCCCGGACACCCCGAAGGTCGCCAACGAGCGCCCCCAGTACGGCCCGGGGAGCAGGCGCGGACCGATGGGAGGCCATGGGCCGATGGGCATGGGCCGACCGGGCGAGAAGGCGGTCAACTTCCTGCCGTCGCTGAAGCGGCTCTTGCATCGGCTGACGCCGGAGCGTCCGCTCATCGCGGCCGTGATCCTCATGGCCACGATCGGGGTGGCGTTCAGCGTCATCGGACCCAAGGTACTCGGCCGGGCCACCGACATCCTGTTCAGCGGCTTCATCGGCCGCATGCTCGCGAACACGGTGCCCGCCGGAACCCCGATGGCCCAGGTGGTGGCTGGGTTGCGGGCCCAGGGCCAGACGACACTCGCCGAGATGCTGAGCAAGCTGTCGGTCACCATCGGGCAGGGCATCGACTTCCACCGTCTCGCGATCGTGCTCGGCTGGGCACTCGGACTGTACGTCGCCTCGTCACTGCTGATGTTCCTGCAGGGATACCTGCTGGCCGGTGTCGTGCAGCGGTCGATGTACCGGCTGCGCCAGGACATCAGTGACAAGATCTCCCGGCTGCCGCTCAGCTACTTCGACAAGCAGCCCCGCGGGGAACTCCTCAGCCGCGTGACCAACGACATCGACAACATCAGCCAGACGCTGCAGCAGACCCTGTCCCAGCTGCTCAACTCGTTGCTCACGCTGGTCGGCGTCCTCATCATGATGTTCTGGGTCTCATGGCAACTGGCGCTCATCTCGCTGCTCATCGTCCCGATCTCGGGTGTCATCGCGATGCTCATCGGCAAGCAGTCGCAGAAGCGGTTCGCGCAGATGTGGAAGTCGACCGGCGACCTCAACGCGCAGGTCGAGGAGGCCTACACCGGCCACGCGCTGGTCAAGGTGTTCGGACGCCATCGCGAGGTGGAGTCCGTCTTCGCGCTCGACAACGACAAGCTGTTCCGCTCGTCGTTCGGGGCGCAGTTCATCAGCGGACTGATCATGCCGGTGATGTTCTTCGTCGGGAACCTCAACTACGTGGCGATCGCCGTGCTCGGCGGGCTCAAGGTGGCCAGTGGCCAGATGCAGATCGGTGACGTGCAGGCGTTCATCCAGTACTCGCGGATGTTCACCCAGCCGATCACCCAGGTGGCCTCGATGGCGAACCTCCTGCAGTCGGGCGTCGCCTCGGCCGAGCGGGTGTTCGAGGTGCTCGACGCCACCGAGCAGGTGCGCGAGGAGCAGGGCGCGTTGCCCACCCCCGTACGGGGCCGGGTCGAGTTCGACCACGTGCGCTTCAGCTACACCCCCGACCAGCACCTCATCCAGGACCTGTCGCTGGTGGCCGAGCCGGGCGAAACCGTCGCGATCGTCGGACCGACCGGCGCGGGGAAGACCACCCTGGTCAACCTGCTCATGCGGTTCTACGAGATCGACGGCGGCCGGATCACCCTCGACGGCGTCGACATCGCCTCGGTGCCCCGCAACACGCTCCGCGCCCAGCTCGGCATGGTTCTCCAGGACACCTGGTTGTTCAACGGCACCATCCGCGAGAACCTCGCCTACGGGCGTCCGGACGCCACCGAGGAGGAGATCCACGCGGCGGCGACCGCGGCCTACGTCGACCGGTTCGTGCACTCGCTACCCGACGGCTACGACACGGTGATCGACGAGGAGGGTTCGAACGTCTCGGCCGGCGAGAAGCAGCTCATCACGATCGCCCGGGCGTTCCTCGCGGACCCGACGCTGCTGATCCTCGACGAGGCCACGAGCTCGGTCGACACCCGCACCGAACTGCTCGTGCAGCGCGCCATGGCCAACCTGCGCACCAACCGCACGTCGTTCGTCATCGCGCACCGACTGTCGACGATCCGCGACGCCGACCTGATCCTGGTGATGGAGCACGGCGACATCGTCGAGCAGGGCACGCACCATGAACTGCTGGAGGCCAGGGGTCCCTACTACGACCTCTACCAGTCGCAGTTCAACGCGCCGATCGACGAGGAGGACGCGGCCTGACTTCCCCGGACCTCGGCCCCGCTCGCGGTGACGCGACAGTCCCTGGGGCCGGGGTCCGCCGTGGAGGGGGCGCCGGCGGGATCAGGGCTCCGGGGACGCCGCCAGCTCACCCTGCGCAGCCATCGCGGCGCGCACCACCAGGTCACGCTGGGAGCTGTCGAGCAGGCCGACGAAGGCGACGAGCGCCTCGGTGCCGGCGGCGGGGATCGACCCGAGCAGGCTGTGCATCTCATCGGACACGAGTTGGGCGGCCGACACGGCGTCCCGGTAGCGCCAGGCGCGTCCGTCGAGTTCGCGTGCGACCAGGCCCTTCTTGGCCAACCGGTCGAGCACGGTCATCACCGTCGTATAGGCGAGGTCGCGTTCGGCCCGGACAGCCTCGTGCACCTCGCGGACCGACTGGGGCTCCTTGGAGCGCCACAGCACCGACATGATGAGGTGCTCGAGATCGCCCAGAATCGCCATGGCAGCATCATAGGGTCGCATGTTTCCCGATGAACGACGTCACGTAGTAGCGTCCCGCCCATGGACGCAGAGATCATTGCCAGGTGGCAATTCGGTATCACCACGGTGTACCACTTCTTCTTTGTGCCGATCACCATCGGCCTGTCGATGCTGGTGGCGGTCATGCAGACGATCTGGGTGCGTCAAGGCGACGAGCAGTTCCTGCGTCTCACCAAGTTCTTCGGCAAGTTGTTCCTCATCAATTTCGCCATGGGCGTGGTCACGGGCATCGTCCAGGAGTTCCAGTTCGGCATGAACTGGTCCGAGTACTCCCGCTTCGTGGGTGACGTGTTCGGCGCACCGCTGGCGCTCGAGGCGCTCATCGCGTTCTTCCTCGAGTCGACGTTCATCGGGCTGTGGATCTTCGGCTGGGACAAGCTGCCGAAGAAGCTGCACCTGGCCACGATCTACCTCGCGTCGATCGGCACGTTGCTGTCGTCAGTGTTCATCCTCGCGGCCAACTCGTGGATGCAGAACCCGGTCGGGGCCACCTACCGCAACGGACGCGCCGAACTCACCTCGTTCGGCGCCCTGCTCACGAATCCGGTGTTCCTCACCGCGTTGCCGCACGTCCTCCTGGCCTCGTACATGACCGCAGGGGGCCTCGTCGCCGGCGTCTGCACCCTGCACCTCACCCGGATGAGCAAGGAGCAGGCGGCGGGCAACGTCGTCCGCAACGGACACACCCTCACGGCCGACGAGGTGGCCGGTGACCTGCGCACCTACCGCTGGGGCGCCAAGTTCGGCGCGTGGGTGCTGCTCGTCGCCTCGGTGTTCACGATCGCGTCCGGCGACCTGCAGGGCAAGGTGATGACCCAGGTGCAGCCCATGAAGATGGCCGCCGCCGAGGCGCTCTACACCACCGAGCAGCCCGCGAGCTTCTCGATCTTCACGATCGGCACCCTCGACGGCAGCCGGGAGCTCTTCTCGATCCGCATCCCGCACGTGCTGTCGTTCCTCGCCACCGGCAACATCAACGGCCAGGTCAAGGGCATCAACCAGATCGAGCAGTCGTACGCGGCCAACGGCTTCACTCAGGACAACGGCGCGCAGACCGACCTGCAGAAGACCTACGCCGGCGTGCTCAAGAACGAGCCGGTGAAGCTCACCCCGAACATCCCGGTGGCCTACTGGACGTTCCGGATCATGATGGGCCTCGGCTTCCTCGGCATGATCATCGCCCTATGGATCCTGGTCGCCCTCCGTGGCGGTCGCACTCCGAGACCGACCCGACTCTGGCGCTGGGCCAACATCGCCCTGCCCTTCCTGCCGCTGTTCGCGATCAGCTTCGGGTGGGTGTTCACCGAGATGGGTCGCCAGCCGTGGATCGTAGCCGGCGTGCTGCCCACCTACACCGCGGTGTCCCCGAGCGTGGGAGCCTTCCAGGCGGGGCTGACGATGGTGCTGTTCACCCTGCTCTACGGCGTGCTCGCGGTCGTCGAGTTCGGCCTGATCATCAAGTACCACAAGGCAGGCCTGCCCGACGTCACCGAAGCCCTCGTCTCCGATGACGAGGACGCCCCCCTCTCGTTCGCCTACTGACCGGCCAAGCTACGGAAAGGGACAGTGACATGCTGACTGTGCTGCAAGCCTCACCGTCTGCGCTGCAGATCGTGTGGTTCCTGCTCGTGGCCGTGCTGTGGATCGGCTACTTCTTCCTCGAAGGCTTCGACTACGGGGTCGCCATGCTGATCCCCGTGCTCGGCCGCGACGACGAGAGGCGTCGCCGGGTCATCATCAACACGATCGGCCCCACCTGGGACGGCAACGAGGTGTGGCTGCTCACCGCGGGGGGCGCCACCTTCGCCGCGTTCCCGGGCTGGTACGCCACGATGTTCTCGGGGCTCTACCTGCCGCTGTTCCTCGTGCTCGTGGGGCTCATCCTGCGCGGGGTCTCCTTCGAATACCGGGCCAAGCGCGACGACCTCCGGTGGAAGCGGATGTTCGACACCACGGCGGCGGTCGGCTCGCTGCTGCCGGCACTCGTGCTCGGCATCGGATTCGCGAACTTCGTCAAGGGACTGCGCACCGGCCCCGACCTGCTGCTCGCGCAGGGGTTCTGGAGCCTGTTCAACCCGTTCGCCCTGGTCGGTGGCCTGCTGTTCGTGTCACTGTTCCTCACCCACGGCGCGGTCTTCATCGCGCTGAAGACCCGGGGCGAGATCCACGACGAGTCGCGCGCCTTCGCGCTCAAGAGCGCGGTCGTCACCGTCGTGCTCATGGTGGTGTTCGCGCTCTACCAGAATCTCGCCTACCCGGCGAGCGACAACCCGTGGTTCAACGGGTCGGCGGTCACCTGGATCACCAGTCTGCTCGCGGTCGTCGCGGTCGGCGCGGCCTGGTGGTTCACCCGGGCCGACCGTGACGGGTGGGCGTTCCTGGCCACCGGCCTGGCGGTCCTGCTGCTGGTCGTCGACATCTTCGTCAAGATGTACGGCACCCTCGGCTTCCTCCCGACCGATCCGGCTCACCCGCTCGACATCATGACGGCCTCGAGCTCACCGCTCACGCTCAAACTGATGACGATCGCGGCCGCCGTCTTCGTGCCGATCGTGCTCGCCTACCAGGCGTGGAGCTACTGGGTGTTCCGCAAGCGCCTCAGCACCGCGAACATCCCCGAAGGCGCGCACTAGTTTGGCGGCACCGATCGACCGGCGGCTCTTGCGCCGCGGGAGGGCGACCAGGAATGTCCTGGTCGCCCTCGCCGTCGTCGGCGTCGCCTCGAGCGCGCTGATCATCGGGCAGGCCCGGCTCCTCAGCGACGCCGCGTCGCACGTGTTCTCCACCCACCGCACCGACGGCGTCCTGGGATGGGCGGGGCTGCTGGCCCTGGTGTTCCTCGGACGCGCCGCGCTCGCCTGGCTCTCCGAGGTGCTGGCCCACCGGGCCGCCGCCGAGGTGAAGAGCCGGCTCCGTCACGACCTGCTCGCTGCACGGCTGGCGCGCCCGCAGAATCCCGACGTCCCCACCGGCACCCTGGTCACGCTCGTGACCCAGGGGCTCGACGACCTCGACGGCTACTACTCGAAGTACCTCCCGCAGCTGCTGCTGGCCGCGACCGTGCCGCTGATCATCGCCGTGACGATCGCCACGCAGGACCTCGAGAGCGCGGTGATCATCGTGATCACCCTGCCGCTCATCCCCGTGTTCATGGCGCTGATCGGCTGGAGCACCGAGACGCAGGTGCGCCGACGGTTCACCGTGGCCACCCGCCTGGCGAACCACTTCGCCGACCTCGTCACCGGCCTGTCGACGCTGCAGGTGTTCGGACGCGCCCGCGCCCAACTCACCGGGCTGCGCCGCACCGAGGACGCCCACCGCCGGGAGACGATGACGACCCTGCGGATCACGTTCCTCTCGTCGTTCGCGCTCGAGCTGATCGCGACGATCTCGGTGGCCCTGGTCGCGGTGTCGGTCGGGTTCCGGGTCGTGTTCTCCCAGATCGACCTGCGTACCGCCCTGTTCGTGCTGATCCTCGCGCCCGAGGCCTACCTGCCGGTGCGCCAGGTCGGCGTCCACTTCCACGACGCCGCCGACGGCATGGCCGCCGCCGAGGCGGCGTTCTCGATCATCGAGGACGCCGAGCGCCACGTCTCCCCCGGGACTGGCGAACTGCCCGACGACACGACGATCACCTTCGACGGCGTCACCCACCGCTACCCCGGGGCGGAGCGCGACGCGCTCGCCCCGCTCACCCTGACCGTGGCCCCCGGCGAGATCGTCGCCCTCGCCGGCCTGTCGGGCGGCGGCAAGTCGACCGCGCTGGCGATCGCCGCCGGCCTCCTGCGTCCCACCGGAGGCCGGGTGCTCGTGGGCGGCCACCCGCTCGACACGCTCAACCCCGGCCAGTGGAAGACCGCGATCGCCTGGGTCGGCCAGCTTCCCGGCATGATCCACGGCACGATCGCCGAAAACACGGCCCTCGGCAGCCCGGACGCCTCGGCGGCGGACATCGCGGCGGCGCTGCGCGACGCTGGCGCCCTGACCCTCGATCCGCACCGACCGGTGGGCGATGACGCCGAGGGCCTGTCGGCGGGCGAGCGTCGGCGGGTCGGGGTGGCCCGGGCGTTGCTGCGGCTGCGTTCCGGCGGTGCCCGGCTGCTGATCCTCGACGAACCCACCGCCGGCCTCGACTCCGACGCTGAGGCGACCGTACTCGAGGCCGTGCGGGCGTCCGGGGTCGGCGCTCTGGTTGTCAGCCACCGGCCGGCCGTGCTGGCGATGGTCGACCGGATCCAGCACGTCGGGGCGGTGGCTCAGGATGCCTGACGCATCATCGCGGCGCACCGCCACCGCCCTCGTGCTCGGCCTGGTCGACACCGTGCCCCACGGACGCCGACGGCTCGCCCTGTCGGTGCTGCTGGCCGCCCTCGCCTCCGGAGCGTCGGTCGCGTTGATGGGGGTGGCGGCCTGGCTGCTGAGCCGGGCCGCCGAGCATCCACCGGTGCTCTACCTCGAGGCCGCGGCGGTCGGCGTCCGGTTCTTCGGCATCGGCCGGGGCGTGTTCCGCTACGCCGAACGCCTGGTAGGCCACGATCTCGCGCTGCGGATGGAGAGCGCGCTGCGACTGCACGCGTACGACCGGCTGAGCCGCACGACCCTGCTCGGACGCCGTCGCGGCGACCTGCTCGTGCGGCTGGTCGCCGACGTGTCGGCGATCCAGGACGTCGTCGTGCGGGTCGCGATCCCGTTCGCGGCGGCGTCCCTGGTGATGCTCGGCACGAGCCTGATCCTCACGATCTTCTCGCCCGCCGCGGCCGCTGTCCTGCTCGGCACCGCGGTGCTCGCCGGGTGGGTGCTGCCCTGGCTGAGCCAGGTGGCCAGCCGCACCGCCGACGCCGCGACCGTACCCGAACGCGGACGGCTCGCGGCGGTGGCCGACGAGCTCGCCCATGCCGCCACCGACATCGTCATGGCCGGCGTCCAGCCCGCCCAGCTCGCCCGCTTCGACGCGATCGACGCCCGGCTGCGCGGAGCCGAACGCCGGGCCGCCCTGTCCCGGGGGGTGGCGACCGCCGGCCAGCTCGTCGCCGCCGGGATCGCCGTGACGGCGTCGCTGCTGATCGGCGGGCAGGCGGTCGCCGCGGGGCGCCTGCTGGCCCGCGACCTCGCGGTGCTCGTGCTCACACCGTTGGCCCTGCACGAGGTGTTCGCGAGTTTCACCCAGTCGGCCCAGGTGCTCACCCGCGCCCGAGCCGCCCTCACCCGGGTGCGGGAGGTGCTCGACGCACCGCCCGTCGGCCGCGGAGACCAGCCGCTCGACGGTGAGAGGTCGGCGTCCGGCGTGCTCGCGGTGCGCGATCTTACCGCCGGCTGGCCCGGTGCCGAGCCGGTGGTGAGGAATCTCAGCCTGCGGGTGGGTCCGGGTGAACGGCTGGCCCTCGTCGGGCCGTCGGGCATCGGCAAGACCACCGTGGCCGCGACGGTCATGGGGCTGATCCCCGCCGTCTCGGGAGAGATCACCGCACCCGGCGGGATCGCCTACCTCGCCCAGGACGCCCACATCTTCGCCACCTCGGTCGCCGAGAACCTGCGCATCGGACGCCGCGACGCCACCGACGAGCAGGTGGTCGACGCGTTGGCCCGCGCGGGGCTCGACCTCGAACCCGGCCGGGTCGTCGGGGAGCAGGGGGCCACGCTGAGCGGCGGGGAGGCCCGCCGGGTCGCGCTGGCCCGGGTGCTCGTCGGACTGGAGACCGGCTACCGGGCCGTGATCCTCGACGAGCCCACCGAGCACCTCGACCACGACACCGCCGCCACGCTGATGGCCGACCTGTGGCGGGCGCTCGGCGATGAGCCGGTGCCGGTGCTGGTCATCACCCACGATCCCGAGGTGATGGCCCAGTGCACCGCGGTCGAGACACTCGGACCGCCCGCACCCTGAGCGTCGGCCCCCCAGCCCGGTCCCCACCTGACGGTCCCGCCCCGCCCCCCACGCCCCCGCCCCCCACGCCCCCACCGCCCCAAGTTGTGCATCTCCTGCATCGATGTGGCCGCATGGGCACACATCCATGCAGGACGTGCGAATCTCAGGGACGCCGGCCCTCACGAGGCGCCACGGGAGCGCCCACGATCGGAGGAGCCGTCGTCCACAGGGTGGCTCCTCCACTGGTCCCGTTGTCCACAGGAGGGCCGCTGGTCTGCCCGTGGCGGCTGCTCCTTGCAGACAGTCGTGACGTGAACAAGCCCAGGTCCACGTGGACGCCGGCCGGTCTGCACGCCTTCGTCGACGGGTCAGGCGATCTCGACACCCCCGAAGGCGTCGTCAGCGCGCGGCTGCTGCGACGGCAGGCCGATCCCCATGAGGCGCTCGACGCCCTGGTGGCGACCGGCACCCTGGAGCGGATCCGACGTGGGTGGTACCGGCTGCGCGACGCTGACGACGCCGTGGTGACGGCGGTCGCGGCCGGAGGGGTGCTCACCTGCGTGTCGGCACTGGCATTCCATGGCATCTGGGTGCCACGGGACGATATCCCCCACGCGCGCCCGGCGCGCGAGACGATCCGCCTCGACACCGGTGTCCACCATTGCTCCATCGCGCGGCGTCTTCCCTCACCGGTGCTGGCCGTCGACCCGGTCGCACTGGCCCTGCGGACGGCGTCCGCATGTCTCACCCGCGAGTATCTGGTCGCCGCCGTCGACTCGGCCATGGACGCCGGATTGGCACGGCACCCCGACCTCGAGGAGGCTCTCTGGTGGTCCTCCCATCGCGGTCATGAGGCGCTCGCGGCGACCGACTGGGCCCAGAGCGGCACGGAGTCGCTGCTGCGGCAACGGCTGAGGAGCCTGCGCTTCCCTGTACGGACACAGGTATCGATCGACGGCGTGGGTCGGGTCGATCTGCTGGTCGGTGATCGGCTGGTCATCGAGGCGGATTCCGTCGCCCACCACACGGGCGCCCAGGCGTACCGCGCGGATCGGCATCGCGACCTCATGCTGACCGCCCTCGGTTACCGAGTGGTGCGGGTGTCGTGGGAACAGGTCACCTTTGACTGGCCGGCGGTCGCCCGGGCGGTCCGGCGGATCGTGGACGCCGGCGAGCACCGCTGGCCCGGGTGACGCGACCGGCACGTCCGACCCCGGGTCCTGGACCCGAGCGTTTCGCCTCGTCCCCCGAATTGTGCAGCGCCTGCATCGATGTGGCCGCGTGGACCCACATCCATGCAGGACGTGTGAATCTGGGGGGACGCCGCTCCCCGCGGCGGTAGGTTCGTGCCACCGGCGCGCGCCGGGAACCATCTGGAGGAGGAACCATGCTGGTCGCGTTCTCGGTCGCACCGTCGGGCGGCGACAACCCCGATGGCTCGGTGCACGACGCCGTGGCCGCCGCAGTCAAGGTCGTCCGCGAATCCGGCCTGCCGAACCGGACGACAAGCATGTTCACCGAGCTCGAGGGCTCGTGGGACGAGGTCTTCGACGTGGTCAAGCGCGCCACCGAGGCCGTGGCGCCGTTCGGCTCGCGGATCTCGCTCGTCCTCAAGGCGGACATCCGGCCCGGCCACGAGGGGGAGTTGGCTGGGAAGGTCGAGCGGTTGGAGCGGGCGATCGACGAGCTGAGCGAGTAGCTCCCGGCGGTTCGGCATCTGCACAGGACTTCAGAGTGCCGGGCCGGACCCGGGGAGGGGCCGCACCCCCGCCGGGCCGGAGCCTCCCAATCCGCCTGACCCCGGTACCGGGCCTGACCCTCGTGACGGGACGACTGCTCGTGACCGTGCGGTCCCCGGACGCGAAGAGGCTGATGCGGTAGCGACGACGGCCCGGCTGGTCGAGGATCTCGGCTCCGCGGGGAGATCGCGGGACGCTCGCGGCGTGGTGCACGGCTCGCGGGCCGGTCCTCGAGCGGGCGAGTGTCCGAGGTGCTTCCCCGATTGCGGGCACCGGCCGGCGATCGGTCGCCGGTCTCCTGTGCGCAGATCCACCCCCTGGAGCGGAGTTCCGCGCCGCGTGCCCGCTGAGTGGATGGCGTTCCGCGGCTCGCGCCCGGTTCCGGCGAGACCCCGTGCGAGCCGGGCTCGGCGGCGCCTTCCCGCGCAGGGCAGTCATCGCCGGCGCGTGACGGATTCGGTTCCGTCCGCGATGGCCTCCCAGCCGTCGCACGGAGCTGAACCCACGGGTAGTCTCGTGCTCCTGGACCGGGCGATCGCCGAGCCCCATCATCGGCCCGGCTCGGGGGAATAACCCCTAACCCCACCCCCCCTGCCATCGCGGGATACCCGTCGGCGTACTCTCCCCGGGAGAGACGATGCCGCCGCGCCGCCAGCGCGCCGACCGCCGCGCCACAGGAGGTCACGATGACGCACCATCCCGATATCACCGCACTCCCCGACCTCTCCGTCGGCCTCGGCCGGGTGGGGCCGGTCCGCACCCGGATGCCCATCTACCTGGACATGTTGCCGCCGTGCAACGCGGGTTGTCCGGCAGGGGAGAACATCCAGGAGTGGCTGCGTCTCATCAAGGCCGGCGAGGATGAGCGCGCCTGGCGTCAGCTGACCCGCGACAACCCGTTCCCCGCGATCCACGGTCGGGTCTGCTACCACCCGTGCGAATCCGCCTGCAACCGGCAGGACCTCGATTCGTCGGTGTCGATCCATTCGGTCGAGCGGTATCTCGGCGACCAGGCGATCGAGCACGGTTGGTCGTTCGATCGCCCGCACAACAACACCGGCTACCGGGTGCTGGTCATCGGCGCCGGCCCGTCGGGACTGTCGGCGGCCTACCACCTCGCACGCCTCGGCCACGAGGTCGAGATCCACGACTCGGCCGACCTGCCCGGCGGCATGATGCGCTACGGCATCCCCGAATACCGGCTGCCCCGTGATGTGCTCGACGCCGAGGTGCAGCGGATCGTCGATCTCGGGGTCCGGATCGTCAACAACCACAAGGTCGAAGACCTGCTTGAGGAACAGCGACAGGGCCGCTTCGACGCGGTGTTCGTCGCGGTCGGCGCCCACCTGTCGAAGCGGGTCGACATCCCCAACCAGGATGCCAAGCGGATCGTCGACGCCGTCAGTTTCCTCCGCGACGTCGCGAGCGGCGAGCGTCCGGTCATCGGGCGCCGGGTCGCGGTCTACGGCGGCGGCAACACGGCCATGGATGCCGCGCGCGTCGCCCGCCGCCTCGGCGCCGAGGAATCGGTGATCGTCTACCGCCGCACACAGGCCCAGATGCCGGCCCACGAGGAGGAACTCCTCGAGGCCGAGCGGGAGGGCATCCAGATGCACTGGCTGCGCACGATCAGTTCGATGGAAGACAACGACATCACCGTCGAGATCATGGAACTCGACGAGAACGGTCGGGCTCGGGGCACGGGGCGCTTCGAGCAGCTCGAGGCCGACACCGTGATCCTCGCCGTCGGGCAGGAGTCGGACACGAAGTTCCTGCACAACATTCCGGGCATGCGCTTCGAGGACGATGTCGTGCAGGTGAGCAATTCGACGCTGATGACCGACGTGCCGGGCATCTTCGCCGGCGGCGACGCGGTGCCGTCCGAGCGAACCGTGACCATCGGGGTCGGCCACGGCAAGAAGGCCGCCCGCCAGATCGACGCCTGGCTCAACCGGCACGACGACACCCGACCCGCAAAGCATCCGGTGGTCAGCTTCGACATGCTCAACCTCTGGTATTTCGGCGATCACGAGCGCCGGGTGCAGCCCGAGACCGATCCCAGCCTGCGGGTCGGCTTCGACGAGGTCGTCGGTGGCCTCGAACCCGACCAGGCCCGCTTCGAGGCGGCCCGCTGCCTGTCCTGCGGCAACTGCTTCGAATGCGACGGCTGTCTCGGCTCGTGCCCCGAGGACGCCATCATCAAGCTCGGCGAGGGCCACCGGTACCGCTTCGACTACGAGCGGTGCACCGGCTGCGGCACGTGCGCCGAACAGTGCCCTGTCCACGCCATTGAGATGATCCCGGAGCAGCGATGACCACCTACTACACCACCCAGGTACCCGGGAGCGAAGACCTGTCCGAGGTGGCCAGCAGCCCGATGCCCGAGAGCGTCGCGGGGCTGCTCGCCCAGCCGGCGGGCACCCCCGAGCCCCAGACCCCGGTGACCCCGGGCGAACGCGTGATCGTCGACGGGAACGAGGCCGCGGCCGATGTGGCCTACCGGCTCAACGAGCTGTGCTCGATCTACCCGATCACCCCGTCGTCGACGATGGCAGAGCTGGCCGACGAGTGGGCGGCCCATGGCCGGCCCAACATCTGGGGCCAGGTGCCGACCGTCGTCGAGATGCAGTCCGAGGGCGGCGCCGCCGGTGCCATGCACGGGGCGCTGCAGGGCGGTGCCATGTGCACCACTTTCACCGCCTCCCAGGGCCTGCTGCTGATGATCCCGAACCTGTACAAGATCGCCGGCGAGCTCACCAGCACCGTGTTCCACGTCGCGGCCCGCTCGCTGGCCGCGCAGGGTCTGTCGATCTTCGGCGACCACCAGGACGTCATGGCCGTGCGCCAGACCGGTGTCGCGCTGCTGGCGTCGGCGTCGGTGCAGGAGGCCCACGACATGGCCCTCATCGCCCAGGTGTCGACGATGCACACGCGCATTCCGTTCGTGCACTTCTTCGACGGGTTCCGCACCAGCCACGAGCTGAACACCCTGGAGCGGCTCAGTGACGAGGTGCTGCACGCGATGGTGCCGGCGACGCTGCTCCAGGAGCACCGCGCCCGGGCCCTGTCGCCCGAGAACCCGTTCATCCGCGGCACCGCGCAGAACCCCGACACCTACTTCCAGTCGCGCGAAACCGTCAACTCGTTCTACGCGTGGACGCCGAGCGTCGTGCAGAAGGTGATGGACCGCTTCGCCGGCCACACCGGACGCCAGTACCACCTGGTCGACTACTACGGCGATCCCCAGGCCGAGAGTGTCGTCGTGGTGATGGGTTCCGGGGCGCAGACGGCCGTGCAGACCGTCGAACACCTCAACCGGCAGGGCGCCAAGGTCGGTGTGGTGCAGGTGCGTCTCTACCGGCCGTTCCCGACCGAGGCGCTGCTCGCGGCGATCCCGGCGTCGGCACGGCGGGTCGCGGTGCTCGACCGCACCAAGGAGCCCGGCTCCGGCGGCGAGCCGCTGTTCCTCGACGTGGTCAGCGCGCTGGGCGAGGCCCTGTCGAACGGCGCTCGGGACTCCATGCCGCGGGTCATCGGCGGACGCTACGGCCTGTCGTCGAAGGAGTTCACCCCGGCCATGGTCGTCGGCATCTTCGACGAACTGGCCAAGGACAAGCCGCGTCCGCGGTTCACTGTCGGCATCATCGACGACGTCACCCACCTGAGCCTCGACTACGACGCCGACCTCGACATCGAGGATCCGGCCACCCTGCGCGCCGTGTTCTACGGTCTCGGGTCCGACGGCACCGTCGGGGCGAACAAGAACACGATCAAGATCCTCGGCAGTTCGGGGGGCACCTACGCCCAGGGCTACTTCGTCTACGACTCGAAGAAGTCGGGATCGCAGACCGTGTCCCACCTGCGGTTCGGGCCGAAGCCGATCCAGGCGCCCTACCTCGTGAACAAGGCCGGGTTCATCGGCTGCCACCACTGGAGCATCATCGAGCGCATGTGCGTGCTCGAGTACGCCAGGCCGGGCACCACCCTGCTGATCAACTCCCCCTACCCCGCCAACGAGGTGTGGCAGCACCTGCCCGAGACCATGCAGCAGCGCATCCTCGATCTCGGGATCGATCTCTACGTCATCGACGCCAACTCGGTCGCCCGGGAGGTGGGCCTCGGCCGCCGCACCAACACGGTGCTGCAGACCTGCTTCTTCGCGATCTCCGGCGTCCTCCCGCGCGACCAGGCGATCGAGAAGGTCAAGGCGGCGATCACCAAAACCTACGGCAAGAAGTCGATGGACATCGTGCACAAGAACCACGAGGCGGTCGACGCGTCGCTGGCCCACCTTTTCAAGGTCGAGATCCCCGATACGGTCGGGTCGGGTGTCGAACTGCTGGCTCCGGTACCCGACAGCGCGCCGGAGTTCGTCCGCAACGTCACCGCACGGATGCTCGCCGGCCAGGGCGACAAGCTGCCGGTCTCGGCGCTGCCGGTCGACGGGTCCTACCCGAGCGGCACCACGCAGTACGAGAAGCGCAACATCAGCGACGTGGTCGCCGTGTGGGATCCCGAGTCGTGCATCCAGTGCGGCAACTGCTCGTTCGTCTGCCCGCACGCCGTGATCCGCAGCAAGTACTATTCCAGCGCCGCGTTGGAGGGTGCTCCCGCGACCTTCGAGTCGGCCGCGCTTGACGCGACCGGCCTGCCCGACTCGCGCTACACCCTGCAGGTGTACGCCGAGGACTGTACCGGCTGCGGCCTGTGCGTCGAGGCGTGCCCGGTTCAGCCGATCGGCCAGCCGAGCCGCCGCGCGATCAACCTCGCGCCGGTGCTCGACCGCTCCGACCAGCGCGCCAACGTGGGGTTCTTCGAGCAGATCCCGATCAACGACCGGTCCCGGGTCGACTTCGGCACGGTCCGCGGCACGCAGTTCCTGCAACCGCTGTTCGAGTTCAGCGGGGCCTGCTCCGGGTGCGGCGAGACGCCCTACCTCAAGCTGCTCACCCAGCTGTTCGGCGATCGGGCCACCGTGGCCAACGCCACCGGCTGCTCGTCCATCTACGGTGGCAACCTGCCGACCACGCCGTGGGCGAAGAACGCCGACGGACGCGGCCCGGCCTGGTCGAACTCGTTGTTCGAAGACAACGCCGAATTCGGTCTGGGGCTGCGACTGGCGGCCGACCTGCACTCCAACCTGGCGCGGGAGCGGTTGTCGCAGCTGCGCGACGCCATCGGTGACGACGATCTGGTCGACGGCCTGCTCACCGCGCCGCAGCGGCGCGAGAGCGACTTGGCCGACCAGTCGGAGCGGGTGAAGCGGCTGAGGGCCCGCCTCGCCGAGCTCCACGGACCGGAGGTCGACGACCTCCGCTCGGTGGCCGACCACCTGCTGCGCCGTTCGGTGTGGATCGTCGGCGGCGACGGCTGGGCCTACGACATCGGCTCGGGCGGTCTCGACCACGTGCTCGCGTCCGGACGCAACGTCAACGTGCTCGTGCTCGACACCGAGGTCTACTCCAACACCGGCGGCCAGAGCAGCAAGTCGACGCCGATGGGAGCCGTGGCGAAGTTCGCCGCGGCGGGCAAGACGACCGGCAAGAAGGACCTCGCCCTGCAGGCCATCGCCTACGGCAACGTCTACGTGGCCCGCGTGGCGATGGGCGCCGACCCGCAGCAGACGCTCAAGGCGTTCCGCGAGGCCGAGTCCTACGACGGCCCGAGCCTGATCCTGGCCTACAGCCACTGCATCGCCCACGGCATCGACATGCGCAAGGGCCTCGACCAGCAGTACAAGGCCGTGAACTCCGGCCACTGGCCGCTCATGCGGTACAACCCGATCCTGAGGGACGCCGGCGGCGTGCCGTTCCTGCTCGATTCGCCGCGTCCGCGGCTGTCGCTCCGCGACTACCACAGCGCCGAACTGCGGTTCCGCATGCTGCAGAACGCCGACCCCGACGAGGCCGAGCGCTTGCTCGGGCTCGCCCAGGAGCAGGTGGGCCGGCGGTGGAAAGAGTACGAACAGATGGCGGCGCAGCCTGCCGAGGCGTTCGCCAGCGCCCGCGCGGGCGCCCGTCCGCACCGGCCGTGAGTGCCGGGACCGATGAGCACGAAGTGATGAGGAGACGGTGATGGCTATCGACCTGAGCACCCGCTACCTGGGGCTCGACCTGCGATGCCCGGTGGTGGCCTCCGCGGGACCGCTGCAACAGAGCGTCGACGGGATCACGGCGCTGGCCGATGGTGGCGTCGGGGCCGTGGTCATGTACTCCCTGTTCGAGGAGGAGGTGCGCCGCGAGTCGGCGCGCCTGCAGAACCTGGGAGACCTGCACGCCGATTCGTACGCCGAGGCGCTGAGCTACTTCCCGGATCTGCCGTCGGTCGAGGAGGGCGTCACCAAGCACTACCTCAACCTCATCGAACGGGGTGCGGCCGCGGTCGACGTGCCGATCATCGGCAGCATCAACGGAGCCACCCGGGGCGGCTGGGTCGACACAGCCCGCCGCATGCAGGACGCCGGCGCGGCGGCGATCGAGCTGAACATCTACATGGTTCCCGGTGACATGAGCGTCAGCGGGCCCGAGATCGACGACCGCCATCTCGAGATCGCCCTGTCGGTCAAAGAGTCCGTCTCGGTCCCGGTGGCGGTGAAGCTGTCTCCCTACTTCAGTTCCGTCGGGCATGTCGCCGCCGCCCTCGACCGCGCCGGCGTCGACGGTCTCGTGCTGTTCAACCGGTTCCTGCAGCCCGACATCGACATCGAGCGGGTGACGGTGGTGCCCGGTGTGACCCTGTCGCACCCCGACGACGCTCGGCTGCCCCGCACCTGGATCGCCACCCTGCGCGGACGGCTGCGGGCGTCGCTGGCCGCGACGAGCGGCGTCGAGACGCCCGACGATGTCATCAAGTACGTGCTGGCGGGCGCCGATGTCGTGATGACCACCTCATCGCTCGTGCGCCATGGGGCCGGGCACGCCCAGGTTCTCATCGACGGGCTCGCGGAGTGGCTCGAGCGCAAGAGCCTCACCCTCGACAAGGCCCGCGGCATGCTCGCCGTGCCCACCGGCGTGCATGCCGACGAGTACGAGCGCGCAGGCTACGTCGCCGCGCTCGAACGCGCCAAGCAGGTCTACGGACGCTGACACCCCCGGCCCCCAGCGTCCCGGCCCGGCGTCCCGGCCCGGCGGTCCCGGCCCGGCGGTCCCGGCCCCGGCGTCCCGGCAGGCGTGGCAGCGAGGGCGTCGTGGAGCGGTGCCGCGCCAGGCGGGGCCGTCGGGGCCCGGCATGGCTTGACGTCCGCTGAGTTGCTGGCGATCCCGACGAAGTTGCTGGCGAACGCTGCTGCTGCTGGCGATCCCGACGCCGAATCGGCAGAGATCGCCAGCCAACGGGACTCCGCCTCGTCGCCATGGCCGGCTGAGGCGCAGATTTCGCCGGCCACCGAGCTCCGGCAAACCACGGATCCACGCCCTCTTGCAGGCCGGCGCGGGGACGGCGCAGCCGACGTGCTCAACGCCCCGGATACCCGCCCGCGTTCGGGCCGGGGATCCGCGCGTCAGGGGACGGTCGGCCTCACCGGGTCACCTGGAACCTCGTGAGGCGCACCGAGTTCATCACGACGAACACGGAGCTGAAGGCCATCGCCGCGCCCGCGATCATCGGGTTGAGCAGTCCGAATGCGGCGATCGGGATCGCGACCACGTTGTAGGCGAAGGCCCAGAACAGGTTGGCCTTGATCGTGCCGAGCGTTCGGCGCGACAGCCGGACGGCGTCGGCGACCAGGCCGAGGTCGTCGTGCAGCACGGTGATGTCGGACGCCGCGCGGGCCGCGTCGGTGCCCTCCCCCATCGCGATGCCGAGGTCGGCGGCCGCGAGCGCCGCGGCGTCGTTGACCCCGTCGCCCACCATCGCCACCTGGCGTCCGGACTGCTGGACGGCCGTGACCTCGGCGAGCTTCTGCTCGGGCAACACGCCCGCGCGGACATCGTCGATGAGCGGACGCCCGTCGGCGCCGGACCCGATCTCGTCGGCGAGGTGCCGGGCGGCGGCCTCGTTGTCGCCGGTGACCATGACCAGCCGGAGCCCGAGGTCGCGCAGTCGCTGCAGGGCCGCCGGCACACCGGGCTTGATCGTGTCGGTCACGAACGCGAGGCCCCGGGCCACACCGTCCCAGCCGACGAGCACGGGGGACGCCCCGGCCGCCAATCCCTCCCGCAGCGCATCCCGCAGGGACTCCGGCACCTCGACCTGCTGCTCCTCGAGCATCCGAGGCGACCCGGCGAACACGGGCACGCCGTCGGCCAACTCCCCACGGACGCCGCGGCCCGGCAGCTCGGTGAGGCCGGTGACGGCGGGGTCGGCGGCGGCGGCGAGGCCGGTGACGATGGCTCGGGCGACCGGGTGGTGTGACGCACCCTCAAGCGCCGAGAGCCTCGCCCGCACCCGAGCCGGGTCCTCGCCGTCGGCGACGGCGAACGACGCCAACGACATGCGCCCAGTAGTGAGAGTGCCGGTCTTGTCGAGCAGCACTGTGGAGATGTCCCTGGCCCGTTCGAGCGCCTCGGGCCCCGCGATGAAGATGCCGAGTTGGGCGCCCCGGCCGGTGCCGGCGAGCAGGGCCGTGGGGGTGGCGAGGCCGAGCGCGCAAGGGCAGGCGATGATCAGCACCGCGATCGCCGCGCTCAGCGCGAAGCCGAAACCGTATCCGGCGATCAGCCAGACGATGAGGGTGAGGATCGACACGGCGATGACGACCGGCACGAAGATGCCCGACACCTTGTCGGCGAGGCGTTGCGCGTTCGCCTTGCCGGTCTGTGCGGCCTCGACGAGGTGGGCGATGGTGGCCAGCTGGGTATCGGCGCCAACGGCGGTGGCGCGCACCCGGAGCAGGCCGGTGGTGTTGACCGAGCCGCCGACGACGGCGTCGCCCACCTGGACGTCGACCGGCACGGACTCGCCGGTGACCAGGGACGCGTCGACGGCGGAGCGTCCGTCGACGACCTCGCCGTCGGTGGCGACCTTCTGGCCCGGTCGCACGAGGAACACGTCACCGACGCGCAGCTGCTGGATCGGCCAGGTCTCCTCGCCGCCGGGGACGACCACCGTCACCTCGTCGGCGCCCATCGCCAGCAGCGCCTCGAGCGCCGACCCGGCCCGACGGCGCGACCGCGCCTCGATGTAGCGGCCGAGCAGGATGAACGTGATGATGCCGACGGCGGCCTCGAAGTAGACGTTGCCGGTCGGGTCGGTGCGCATGAGGTGCAGCGAGAAGTCGTGCCGCAGACCGAGGCGTCCGGCGGTGCCGAAGAGCATGGAATACACGCTCCACAGGTAGGCGGTGGCGGTACCGACCGAGATCAGGGTGTCCATGGTGGTGGCGCCGTGACGGGCGTTGACCCAGGCGGAGCGGTGGAAGCCGATGCCCGACCACCAGACCACGGGGGTCGCGAGCACCAGGGACACCCACTGCCACCCGTCGAACTGCAGCGGCGGCACCATGCTGAACAGCACCACCGGCACGGCGAGCACTGCGGCGACGATGAGCCGACGACGCAGTGCGACCGAATGGTCGACCTGCTCGGCTTCGGGTTCGGGCTCGGTGGCGCCGTAGCCGGTGTTCTTCACGACGTCGATGAGCTGCTCGATCGACACGCCGGCCGGAACCATGACGTGCGCCTTTTCGGTGGCGTAGTTGACGCTGGCGTGGACGCCGTCGAGCTTGTTGAGCTTCTTCTCGATCCGGGCGGCGCAGGAGGCGCAGGTCATGCCCTGGATGTCGAGGTCGAGAGCGCGGCGGGCGGCCGCCGACACGGTGGTGGGGACGCCTGGCAGCGTCGGGGTGGTGTTGCTCGATGTGGTGGTCATGGTCTCTCGCGCGAAGTGTGGGCGAACGGTGGAGGGTCCGCCCACGGGGACACCGGTCGAGCGATCGGCGTCCCCGCAGGTGGGATGCGGATGTCAGGCGGACTGCACGGTGTACTCACCGGCCTCGGAGACGGCCGCCCTGATCGCCTCGAAGTCGATCGGGTGGGGGCTCGTGACGACCATCGATGACTTTTCGAGGCTGACCTGCACGGAATCGACGCCCGGGATCGCCGAGACCTCCTCGGTGACCGCGTGCACGCAGTGGTTGCAGGTCATGCCCTGGACGCTGTAGGTGTTCTCCATCGTTTCTCCTTGTTGTTGGGGTGTTGCCGGAGTCTGGGGATCGGGCCGGACGCCGCGGCGCCCGCCCGGTCGGTTCATGAGCGCAGCAGTCGGGCGATCGCGGCGTTGGCCTCGGCGAGCTTCGCATCGGCCTCCTCGCCCCCGTTCTGCACGGCGTGGGCGACGCAATGGTTGAGGTGTTCCTCGAGCAGTAGCAGCGACACCGACTTGAGGGCGCTCGTGACGGCGGAGATCTGGGTGAGCACGTCGATGCAGTACTCGTCGTTCTCGATCATCCGCTGCAGGCCACGGGTCTGGCCCTCGATGCGGCGCAGCCGGCGCAGGTGCGCCTGCTTGTTGTCGAGATAGCCCGGGGGCCGGCTCACCGGGACGCAGCAGGCCGCCGGGCCCGGGTCGGACCCGGGTCGCCGAACGTCCGGCTCCACCGCCTCGAGGTCGTCGATCGGGGTGGTCACATCGTGGTCTGTCATGGCTTTCACCTCGAAGCCCACCATACCCCCTATGGGTATGTGGATCGCGGGGGGGTCGGCCTCCTGCGGCCGGCGCGCAGGGACTCCCGGATATCCACAGCCGATGTGGATGGCGGCCGCGACTTAGTCCTGAGCCCGGGGTCATGTCAAGCCTCGCCCGTCGGCCACACCCCTGGCAATGCGCATTCGCGCACAATTGCGAGGGAATTTCCGTGTCATCATCCTTCCTAGTCAGAAGGCATTCAGTCGAAGGTTAACGAGTCGTCCACAGACTTTCCCCCACCTGTGCACAGGCACGTGGGCGGGAGGTCCACAAGGGTCGCGGACTTCTCCACAAGCCCTGTGGATAACTATTGCTCCGCGCGGTTGCAGAACCTCTCCCGGGCCACTAGCTTCGGGCGTGGTTCGACGGGTCGACGACCACGATCGTCGGTACGGAACCCTGATGCGGGACCCCGGTGCGGAAGTGTCGGCGCTCGGCCCTAGGGTGCGGTTGAGGGTGGGGAAGACGATGGCCTGGAGGTCTCGATGAGCGCTGAACTGGTCGCCGACCGGCAGGATCTGGGCCGTGTTCCCCCGCAGGATCTCGCCGCCGAGCAGAGTGTGCTCGGCGCGATGATGATGAGCAAGGAAGCCATCGCCGACGTCGTCGACACCATCAAGGGCCGAGACTTCTACCGCCCCGCCCACGAACTGATCTTCGACGCGATCATCGAACTGTACGGACGCGGTGAGCCCGCCGACCCGATCACGGTGGCCGACCAGCTCAGCAAGACCGGAGAACTCACCCGAGCCGGCGGCCACATCTACCTGCACGAGTTGCTGTCCAGCGTGGCGATCGCGGCCAACGCCGGCTACTACGCCGAGATCGTGCACGAGAAGGCCGTGCTGCGGCGGCTCGTCGACGCGTCGATCAAGATCGCCCAGCTCGGCTACCAGGGCACGGGCGATGTCACCGACATCGTCGACGCCGCCGAGCAGGCCGTCTACGAGGTGTCCGAGGGCCGCACCAGCGACGACTACAAGCCGCTGTCGGCGCTGATCGAGCCCACCATCGACGAGATGGAGGCGATCGCCTCCCGGTCGGGCATGTCCGGCGTCCCCACCGGATTCGCCGAACTCGACGAGCTCACCAACGGCTTCCATCCAGGCCAGATGGTCATCGTCGCCGCGCGTCCGGCCGTCGGAAAGTCGACCGTGGCGCTCGACTTCGCCCGTGCCGCCGCGATCAAGAACCGGCTCACCACCGCGTACTTCTCCCTCGAGATGAGCCAGACCGAAATCGTCATGCGGCTGCTGTCGGCCGAGTCGCAGGTGGCGCTCAATCACATCCGCAACGGCAAGATGACCGACGAGGACTGGCAGCGCGTCGTCGCCAAGACCACCCAGGTGTCCGAGGCGCCGCTGTTCATCGACGACTCCCCCAACCTCACGATGATGGAGATCCGCGCCAAGGCCCGCCGGCTGCGCCAGCGCCACGACCTGCGGCTGGTGATCATCGACTACATGCAGCTCATGACCTCGGGCAAGAAGGTCGAGAGCCGTCAGCTCGAGGTGTCGGAGTTCAGCCGCCAGATCAAGCTGCTCGCCAAGGAACTGCAGATCCCCGTCATCGCGCTGAGCCAGCTCAACCGTGGCCCCGAGCAGCGCACCGACAAGAAGCCCATGCTGTCCGACCTGCGTGAGTCGGGCTCGCTCGAGCAGGACGCCGACATGGTCGTGCTGCTGCACCGCGACGATATGTACGATCGCGACTCCCCCCGCGCCGGCGAGGCCGACTTCATCGTCGCCAAGCACCGCAACGGTCCGACGGCCACCATCACCACGGCATTCCAGGGCCACTACAGCCGGTTCGTCGACATGCAGCGGTAGCTGCGCCCGCGACGGGCCCGCATGCCCCCGGGGCTGGCCCGTCGTGATCCCCGCGTCACGACCCGGCGTCGGCCCGTCCCGCCGCCAGTTCGTCGAGCGACGGCCTGTCGCGCGGGGCGGGCCCGACCGACGCTCCCGCGCGCAGGGAACAGGTGATCCGCACCTGGGTCGGCGGCCCGTCACGACCCTCGAGTCGATCGATCAACGCGTCGGCCGCGAGCGCACCCAGCGGCGCGCCCGGTGCGTCATAGGTGGTGAGCGCGGGGTCGATGAGGGTCGTGATGGTGCTGGATGTCGCGATGCCCACGATGGAGAGGTCCCCGGGGATGCGCACACCGAGGTGCCGAAAGCCCCCCGCCAGGGACACGCTGGCCTCGTCGTACATGGAGACGACCGCCGTGGTGCCGGGAGCTTCGCGCATCAGCCTCTCGGCGAGCGAACGGACTGCTTCCGGATCATGCGCGAGGCGGAGCACGTGCCCGCGAAGCCCCCGCTCGCTCATGACGAGGTCGAAGGTCTGCTCCGCGCGGATCGGGGGGCTGTAATCGGCCAACGGGGTACCGCTGAGATCCTCGACGACGAGCGCGAAGTCGCGATGCCCCAGCGCCATGAGGTCGTCCACCGCGAGGCGCGTGGTGCGCTCGAAGTCCATGTCGACGTAGTCGATGCCGTCGAGGTCCCGCGTGCGGCCGATGAGCACGAACGGCGCCTTGGCCTGCTTGAGGTGGGTCACCCGGTCGTCTTCGAGTTGCACCTCCATGAGCAGGACGCCGTCGGCGAAGCCCGCCTGGATCAGCGCGGTGATCTCGGTCTTCGCGTTGTCGCTGTGAATGGGCCAGAGCACCAGGCTGTAGCCCCGCCTGGCCGCCACGGCCGCCGCCCCCTCGATGAACGCGTGGTGGTTGCGTTGGTCGAGCAGCGGGTAGATGAGCGCGATGATCCGGGACTTGCGGCTGGCCAGGGCCCGGGCGGCGGCGTTGCGCCGGTAGCCGAGTTCGTCGATCGCCCTGAGGATCCGCTCCCGGGTCTCGGGCAACACCGGCTTGGTGTCGTTCACGACGAACGACACGGTGGCGATCGAGACCTGAGCGTGAGCCGCGACCTGCTTCATCGTGACCACGTTCGACTCCCCCGTTCACCGCTGGACGCGAGAACCAGTATCCCATCGCCTGGGGACCAATCTCGGTAAAGCGCTTGACTTTGGGATGGATCGGTGTTCAGATTACTGCCAAGCACTTACCGGACAACCTCAACCAGGCGAGGTCTGTCAGCGGGTTAAGCGCTTTACTTCTTTACCTCCGTCATCGCCCTGTTTGGCGCGCATAGCCATGAAGCAAAGGAGCTTTTAGTGAAGAAATCACGTATGACCGTGGTCGTCGCCGGTGCAGCAGTGTTCTCGCTGGCACTGGGGGCGTGTTCGTCGGGATCCGTCAGTTCGTCGGGCGGCAAACAGAATCTGACCGTGGAAGACTATTACACCAAGACCTACGATCCGATCTATCAGGATTGCGCCACCCAGGTCGGGGTGAACGTCAACCCGGTGCACGTCGCCGGTGCCGCCCTGATCGCGAAGGTCCTTCAGCAGGCGTCGTCGAAGACGCTGCCCGACGTGCTGATGCTCGACAATCCCGACGTGCAGCAGATCGCCCAGACGGGGGCACTGGCGCCCCTGTCCGACTTCGGCGTGACGGCGCCGGCGGGCGACGTGCCGGCGGTGGTCCAGGCGGGAACCTACCAGGGCAAGCTGTACGGGATCGCCCCGGTGATCAACTCGATCGCGCTGTACTACAACGTCGACATGCTCAATGCTGCGGGCCTCACTCCTCCGACCACCTGGGATGAGCTTCGAGCGGACGCCAAGTCGCTCACCGATCCGAGCAAGGGCGTCTACGGCTTCGCCATGAGCAACATCAACACCTACGAGGGCACGTGGCAGTTCCTGCCGTTCTTCTGGACCAATGGCGGTGACGAGAAGAACATCAGCACCCCGGGTGCGGTCCAGGCGCTCCAGTTCGTCCTCGACCTGCAGAACGACGGCTCGATGTCGAAGAGCTCGGTGACGTGGGCCCAGTCCGACGTCAACAACCAGTTCATCGCGGGCAAGGCGGCGATGATGATCAACGGCCCGTGGCAGCTCCCAGCGCTCAACGCCACCAAGGGGCTGCACTTCGCCAGCGTGCCGATCCCGGTCCGGACGAGTTCACAGAAGGTCGTGGCTCCCCTGGGCGGCGAAACCTTCAACGTTCCCCAGACCGGAGACAAGACGAAGATGGCCCTCGCGGGCAAGTTCGTCGCGTGCCTCAACACCCCGGCCATGCAGCTGAAGATCGCCAAGGTCTCGGGCAACGTCCCCGCCGACGAGGCCACGGCGGCCACGTGGGCGCAGTCGCATCCGCAGGTGAAGTCGTTCGTCGAGACGGTGAAGACGGCCCGCTCCCGGACCGCCGAGCTCGGGCCCAAGTGGCCCACCGCCGCCACCGCGATCTACACGGCCGTTCAGCTGGCGCTCACCGGCAAGGCCACCCCCGCCGCCGCGTTGCAGCAGGCGCAGGCATCGAACCACTGACCTCGCGTCGTGGCGGGGCGGACGCCGCCCCGCCACGGCCTCCGACCCGCAAAGGAGCGTGATATGGCCGCCGTGCAAGCCGATGGTGCGAGAGGCACCGGACGTGCGACCCCGGGCACAGCCGATTCACGACGTCGTCGCAGGTATTCGCGCGATCTCACCGGTTGGCTCTTCGTCGCGCCGGCGATCGTGTTCGTATTCTTGTTCTTCGGCTACCCCATCATCAAGAACCTGACAATGTCGTTGCAGGACTACACCACGACAACCTTCTTCACCGGCTTCGCACCGTGGGTCGGATTCTCGAATTACGCCGCCATCGTCACCGACCCGATCTTCATCACGACAGTCGCCAACACCGCACTGTTCACCATCGGGTCGATCGTATTTCAATTCGCCTTCGGCCTCGGCCTGGCATTGTTCTTCAAGCGGAATTTCCCGCTCAGCGGATTCCTGCGTTCACTGTTGCTGCTGCCCTGGCTGCTGCCGTTGATCGCCTCGGCGGCGGTATGGAAGTGGATCCTCGATCAGGGGAGCGGCGCCTTGAACCAGTTTCTGGGAATCTTCGGGATCGCACCGGTGCCGTGGCTCGTCAATCCCACCGTGGCACTGATTTCGGTGATCGGGGTGAACATCTGGCTGGGCATTCCGTTCAACACCACCATCCTGTACAGCGGCCTGCAGGCCGTGCCGGAACAGCTGTACGAGGCGGCGTCGCTCGATGGTGCCGTCGGCTGGAAGGCGTTCTGGCACATCACCTGGCCGAGCATCCGTTCGGTGGTGGGCGTCGTCGTGGTCCTCGGCGTGGTCTACACGCTCAAGGTGGTGGACATCATCCTGGGACTCACCGGCGGCGGGCCCGCGAACTCGACCCAGACGCTCGCGACCTGGGCCTACCAGAAGTCCTTCGTGCAGTTCCTGTTCGGCCAGGGGGCCGCCGTGAGCAACCTGCTGATCGTCGTCTCGTTGGCGTTCGCGCTCGCATACCTGTACATGACTCGCAGAGAGGTCGACGAATGACCGCGACCCACGCAATCATGACCCCGTACGGCCGGTCGCACCGGCAGGACCGCTCGTCGCAGCAGTGGCCCCTGACGGTGCTCGGCCTCGTCTTCCTGGCGATCATGATCTTCCCCGTCTACTGGATGATCAACAGCAGCCTGCAGGCGAACTCGGGGGCCGCCACCACGTCGTGGATCCCTCTCCATCCGACGTTCGCCGGATACCGGACCGCGATCCAGCAGCAGGGGCGCAACCTGCTCACGAGCCTGATCGTGTCCACCGGCACGGTCCTGCTGGCCCTGCTGATCGCCACGCCTGCGGCCTACGGACTTGCCCGCTTCAGGTTGCGAGGCATGAGGTGGTTCGTGTTCGTCCTGCTCATCACGCAGATGATCCCGGCCATCGTGATCGCGAACGCCCTCTACACGCTGTTCAACAACGTCGGGTTGCTGAACTCCTATCTCGGCCTGATCCTGGCCGACACGGCGGCGCAGGTCCCCTTCGCGATCATCCTGATCAGGGCGTTCATGGCCTCGATCCCGCCGAGCCTGGTCGAAGCGGCACTCGTGGACGGAGCGAACGACGTCCGCGCCTTCGTGTTCATCGTGGTGCCGATCAGCAAGAACGCGATCGTCACCGCCGCGCTGTTCACCTTCCTCGGCGCGTGGGGCGACTTCCTGTTCGCACTGACCCTCACCAGCACACCCGCCGTGCGGCCCATCACGCTCGGCATCTACAACTATCTCGGCGCCAACGTGCAGGAGTGGGGTCCGGTGATGGCGACCGCCGTCCTGGCCTCGATCCCGGCGAGCGTCCTGCTGATTCTTGCCCAGAAGTACATCTCGGCGGGTGCCCTCGGCGGTGCGATCAAGTAGGCCCGCCGCGGCATCACCATCAACCATCAACCATCAACCGACAACCGACAACCGACAAGAGGAGTGGCACATGACACCCACCGCCGACCGACCCCTGCGCGTCGTGGTCTGGGGAGAGAACCGACACGAGCGGGTCGAGCCGCACGTCGCCGAGATCTACCCCGACGGCATGCACAACGCGATCAGGGCCGGCATCGAGGAGAATCTCGGCGACCGCGTCGTCGTCACGACGGCCCTGCTGGACGACCCGGAGCACGGTCTCACCGACGAGCGCCTCGCCGAAACGGATGTGCTCACGTGGTGGGGTCACGCCGCGCATGCGGAAGTCTCGGACGAGGTTGTCGACCGCGTCCATCGCCACGTGCTCGAGGGCATGGGACTGGTGGTGCTGCATTCGGGGCACTGGTCGAAGATCTTCACCAAGCTCATGGGCACCACGTGCACGCTGCGCTGGCGCAGCGAGCACGACCGCGAACTGGTGTGGACCGTCGACCCGACGCATCCGATCGCCCAGGGCGTCCCCCACCCGATCGAGATCGCGCAGCAGGAAATGTACGGCGAGCAGTTCGACGTGCCCAAACCCGACGAGGTCATCTTCATCAGCTCGTTCACGGGGGGCGAGGTGTTCCGCAGTGGCCTCACCTACCGGCGGGGCAACGGGAAGATCTTCTACTTCAGCCCCGGCGACCAGGACTTCCCGGTGTATCACCACAAGGACGTGCGCCGGGTGATCGCGAACGGCGTCGCGTGGGTCGCCTCCGATCGTCCCCAGCGCCAGATTCCGGTGTTGCTGCGCTACAACACCGGCGACTTCTTCACCGGTCACGGCTACCAGGGCGCCCTGCACAACAGGGACGAGGACTGATGGCCGACTTCGCGATGATCCCCGCTGACGGACCCCTGCGGGTCGTGCTCGTCGGAGCCGGCAACATGGGACGCGCCTGGATGCGGATGATCGCCGACACCCCGACCGTGCGCCTGGTGGGGCTGGTCGACCTGGCGCTCGACCTGGCCCGCGATGCGGCGGCCGGGCACGGCCTCGACATCGTCGTCGGCGATTCGCTCGCGTCCGTCGTGGCCGCCTCCGAGGCCCAGGCCGTGATCAACGTCACGGTGCCGTCGGCGCATCACGCCGTCAACACCGAGGCACTGTTCCTCGGCCTGCCGGTGCTCTGCGAAAAGCCCATCGCCCCCTCGGTGGCCGAAACCCTCTCGCTGATGGCCGCCGAGGAGGTGAGCGGACAGCTGCTCATGACCAGCCAGTCCCGCAGGTACTACCCGCAGCTCGCGCGGCTCAAGGAGGCGGTGAGCCGTCTGGGTGCCGTCGGGGTCGTCACGACGCAGTTCTTCAAGGCGCCACACTTCGGCGGGTTCCGCGACGAGATGGACCATCCGTTGCTGGTCGACATGGCCATCCATGCCTTCGACGCCGCGCGGTATCTGCTGGACGCCGATCCCGTCAGGGTCGACTGTCGCAGCTTCAACCCGGAATGGAGCTGGTACCGCGGTGACGCGTCCGCGGCGGCGATCTTCGAATTCGAGGGCGGCACCCGCTACACCTATACGGGCAGTTGGTGCTCACCCGGACTGGAGACCTCCTGGAACGGTGACTGGCGGGTGAGCTGCGCCGGGGGCAGCGTCACGTGGGACGGCGTCGGGGACCCCGTCGTCGGAACTGCCGCCGGTCCCGACGGAGCGCGGACCTCCACGGCCCGCGGCCCCGGCAGCCGGCCGGAGATCGCGGGCGCACTCGACGAGTTCGTCTCGGCATTGCGCACGGGCGCGACCCCATCGGGCGACGTCCACTCCAACGTGCACAGCCTCGCCATGGTGGAGGGCGCCGTGCTCTCCGCCGCCACGGGACGCACCGTCGACGTCTCCGCCGTTCTCGAGAGTGCCTATCAGGTCGCCGTGCGCCGCGAGGAGCGCGCCGACGTGCGCGCAGCGCTCCGCGGCTGGGGCTCCGCGTCGGCGGGCTCAGGGGCCCGCGCAGGCGGCTGACTCCATCACCGGAAACCGGACACCGCCCTGCGGCCAGCAACGGACACCCGGACCGCAGGGCGACCACCACGACTCGCAGGTAGAGAGGTTCAGTCTGATGAAGTTCACCGACGGATTCTGGGGTCTTCGACCCGGCGTGCGGGCGCTCTATGCGCGCGAGGCTCACGACATCGTGACCGGCGAGGGAACACTCTCGGTGATCGCCCCGAGCAAGCTCGTGAGGCACCGCGGCGACACGCTCAACAACGCGACGCTGACCGTGCGG
>JAJXWF010000004.1 GCA_021781735.1 Actinomycetes bacterium | reverse complement strand
CGGCGCGACGTGTCCCGTCCATCACCGTGGACTGCCCATGGGCGACGTGGCACCCCCGACCGTTCCACCGAAAGGAACCCGCTCATGGACTTCTACCTCGCCCAGATCGTGCTGTTCGGCGGCAACTTCGCCCCCACTAACTGGCTGCCCTGCGATGGGCGGCTGTTGCCCATCCAGCAGTACACGGCCCTGTTCTCCCTGCTCGGCACGCAGTACGGCGGCGACGGGCAGTCGACCTTCGGGTTGCCCAAGCTGGAGTCCCCGGCCGGCGACGGCCAGTTCCCGGCCTACCTGATCTGCGTCCAGGGGGTCTACCCGCCGCGGGACTGACCCGCCGGCCGCCGTGGGTCCCGCGTCGTGACCGGACGCTGTCCGGGTGGGTTCGTCCTCGGCTCACAAGCGGACACTCTCGCCGAACGGGTCGTCGTCGACTCCGAACCGGACACTCCCGATTCGTGGCCACTGACCACCGGGAACGGCCGTCCGTCCCGGGTGTTCCCGGGACGGACGGCCCTGGTTGGGACTGCGCCGATGGCGATGTGCTCGACTACGGGTCGATCACCACCGTGCAGATGTAGGTGCCCGGCGTGAGGTCCTTGACCGTTTCCGACGAGTCGTCGAAGGCGGTCGGGCTTGTGTCGGGCGGTGTGGGATCGAGCACGGTCGTGCCGTCACTCGCGGTGCAGGTGATCTTCGATGCCGTCGCGCCGGTCACCTGGGGGGCCACCGACACCGTGACATCGGTCAGCGGCGTGTTCACGAAGGTCAGCTGCTGCGACGACGGAACGCTGCCGCAGGTGGACGCCGTGCCGACGGTCACCGACTTGGGAGCCTCGATGCCGTAGCCGGGGGCCGTTTCGGCGTCCTCGGCGACGGTGTAGGTTCCGAACCGGAATCCGTCGACGCATACCGTGCCGGTGGTGTCGTCGGTCGCCGGGGTGGTCAGCGTCGCCGAGGTCTTCCCCGGTGTGACGGTGAAAGTGACACCGCCGAGCGGATGGTTCCCGGCGCCGAGCGCGGCGTTCTTCGCGAGCTTGGTGATCTCGATCGCGCCGTACAACGGCTGGTTGGTGAACGTGCAGGTCACGTTGTCACCCGGGTTGAGGGTGATCGTCCCCGGCTTGTCGCCGTTCGAGCAGGTGGCCGAGACCGTCCCCCAGCCCGTCGGAACGCTCTCACTTACCCCATAGGTCCCCGGACTGAGGTTCGGGAACGCCTTGGAGACCGCCGTGTCGATGGCCGTCGTGGTGAGCGAGAAGCTGCCGAGGTCGATTTTGCCGGCGACCGAGGCGAAGTCGAACGTGCCGGTGTCGTCCTTGGTCACCTTGCTGATCGTCAGCGTGGCCGTCGCTCTGTTGGTGAAGGTGCAGTCGAGCTTGTTCAGCGCCGTGGTGAGCGTGAAGGTGATCTTGTGGGTGACCAGGTCCTTTGTCGGGGTCTGGTACCCGTCGGTGGAGTCGCAGGTGATGTCCTGCAGGTTCCAGCCCGCGGGCAGGCTCGACTCGGCGACCGTCGACTCAGCACCGAGCTGCACGTTGGACGCCGACCATGACGGGTTCGCCTTCGCGTTGAGGACGAAGGCCGAGGGCGCGGCCGGAGTTCCCACCGCCGTGTAGCTGGGCGTGAAGGTGAAGTTGGCGTCGTAGTTGGCCGGATTGGTCGCCTTGCGGATCGTCACGCTGCCGCAACTGGAGAAGTTGAGCGCGGCGGCGATGGGTTCGAGCACCGTGTCCTTGTAGTCGGCGTTGTCGGAGTTGCCGGTGATGGTGCCGGGGATGACGTTGCCGATGTTGTCGCACTTGTTCAGGTCGATCAGGTTGTTGGCGCTGAGATCGACCGCCGCCTCTCCGCGATACCCATCGCTGCTGAACTCGGCGGCGTAGCTATCCGTCGCCAGGTTCTGTGCAGGACCCCAGACCCGCCCGTCGTAGGAGCGGACGGTGACCACTCTGCTCTGCCCCGTCTGATCCCACACGAGCATGAAGTCCCCCGCGGCCCGGTTGGCCCACGGGTTGCAGGTCGCGATGAGCTCCGAGTCGGTCTTGTTCACATAGTCGCAGGCCTCGGGTGGCGCGCTCTTGCCGAACTCGATGGTGATGTAGCCGCTGCCGGTGAACGCGGCGCGCTGCCAGCCGAAGTAGAACCACAGGTGGCCGCTGACCGGGTTGGTGCCGACCCAGACTTCCTTGAAGTCAGTCTTGGCCGGGACGCTGGTCATGCCGAGCATCGGCAGTGGCGCGGTGTTGATGACGTTGACCTTCGTCGTGTTGGAGTTGATCGGCCCCAGCTCCGCGGTCCCCGAGGGATCGGTGAACGAGGAGACGACCGGTTCGGTGTCCAGCGGTGGCACGGTGCCGTCGATGGACCACCCGCCGTAGGTGCTCACCGCCGCGGCGGTGGGGCTGTTGGTGGCCGAATAGCCGGTCACCAGAAGAAGGGCGGCCGCCAGTCCGGCGACCAGCCGCGGATGTGTCGAGTGCATGATGAATCCCCCATGTCGCGACAGTGTCGCGACCTCACAGGATCAGGGACGACGCCGCCCGTCACCGATGACGCGTGGCGCGCATCGGGTTCCGTTCCGTGCCGTCAGCAATGGACGTCACGGGGAACCTTGCGGCCCGCACGAGGGCCGTCGGTGTGTCCGGATTCGAGGCCGGTTGATGATGTGGGGCCGGCCTCCGGGGTGGACACCTCAGCCCCGGCGCTGGGATCTGCGCATAACGGTTACCCCCCGCGGTCGCATTCCCCCTTGGAGCGACTGCTGTGATTCACGCTACGCCCGAGTCCATTCCCGATTCCAGAGCAAATGACCAGATCGATGAGGGGGACGTCCCCGTACGCCCCCTGGCAGGAGTCGGGAACTCCATGTCCGGGGGCCCGATCTCCGGGGGGACGAGCCTCGCAGCGGCAGGACTGTGACAGCATGGGTGCCGGCGCGTCGCGCCGCGCACCGACCTCACCGCAGGGAGTCCCCCTCATGGCCATCCAGCACACCGTCGTGTTCCGCCTTGTCCACGAGAGCGGATCGGCCGCCGAGGCCGACTTCCTGGACGGCGCCGTGACCACGCTCGCCGCGATCCCCGGCGTCGCCGACTTCGTGGTCAACAGGCAGGTCGGCGACAAGAGCGACCTCGAGTGGCAGTTCTCGATGGTGTTCACCGATCAGCAGGCCTACGACGCCTACACCGCGCACCCAGCGCACGTCGCGTTCGTGCGGGACCGCTGGCAAGGTGAGGTCGCCGAGTTCCATGAACTGGACTTCGTGCCCCGCTGAATGGCTCTCGGCATCCCGTGGCGACCCGCCCCGGTGACATGCTGAGGTGACAGCGATGCCTCGTCCGCGCTCACCGACGAGCCGCGGGGCGTCTCGCGGGAGGAGTCCCGATGATCATCCGGACGCCACTCACCTTGGCGAGCGTCCATCCCGACATCGGGCTGCGCGTGGCCTTGGCGCGTACCCCCGCCGACGTCGTCGAGCAGGTGACCCGCTCCGGGATCCGAGGTCGCGGTGGTGCCGGCTTCCCCACCGGGCTCAAGTGGAGGCTGGCCTCCGAGGCACCGGCCCCGGACGGGCGTCGCCACGTCGTGTGCAACGCCGACGAGGGCGAGCCGGGCACCTTCAAAGACCGTGCGCTGTTGAGCGTCGTGCCGGACCTCGTGGTCGAGGGCATGACGATCGCCGCCTGGGCCATCGGGGCCACCAGCGGGGTGGTCTACCTGCGGGGAGAGTACGTCTATCTGCGCGACGAACTCGAGAGTTGCCTCGCGCGCCGGCGGGCCGCGGGGCTGCTCGGAAACGACATCCTCGGCACCCCGGGGTTCTGCTTCGACATCCACATCCGGCTCGGGTCCGGCGCCTACGTCTGCGGCGAGGAGACCGCTCTCCTCGAGAGCCTCGAGGGACGCCGGGGCGAACCCCGCAACCGCTTCCCCTACCCGGTCGTCCGGGGCCTGTACCAGGCGCCGACGATCGTCAACAACGTCGAGACGCTGGCGTGGGTGCCGGCGGTCCTGGCCCGCGGGGCCGACTGGTTCCTCGGCATCGGCACGCCCGGATCGTCGGGGCCCAAGCTGCTGAGCGTCTCCGGCGACGTCGCGCGTCCGGGGGTCTACGAGTTCCCGTTCGGCGTCACCGTCCGGGCGGTGCTCGAGGCCTCCGGCGGCGAGGACGCCCGCGCGGTCGTCGTCGGCGGGGCGTCCGGGGTGTGCGTCCCGGCGTCCGACTTCTCCCGCGGGATCAGTTACGAGGATCTCTGCACCGGGGGAGCGATCATCGTGCTCGGCCCGCACCGCGACCTGCTCGACGTTGCCGAGAACTTCCTCGAGTTCTTCGTCGACGAGTCCTGCGGGCAGTGCACGCCCTGTCGCCTCGGCAATCCCGTCCTGCTCGAGGGCGTCCGCTCGCTCAAGCGCGGCGAGTGCGGTCCCGAGCGGCTCGGCGAACTGCGCCGCCTCGGGCACACCATGAAGGACGCCTCCAAGTGCGGCCTGGGCCAGTCCAGTCCCAACTTCTTCCTGTCGCTCGTCGACCGCTTCGGTCCCGAGATCTCCGACCGAGTCCCCGTCTGACGGGAGCCACCGTGATCACTCTTGTCCCCCCAGCCGCGAAGACCCCGACCACCGCACCCGGCCCGGGCGGAGCAACCGTCCGGGCCGTCATCGACGGGCGGGAGGTCGAGGTCGTCATCGGCACGACGATCCTCGACGCCGCCGGCACCTGCGGCGTGCGCATCCCCACCCTGTGCCACCACCCCGATCTGCCCGACGCGGGGGTGTGCCGGATGTGCGTGGTCGAGGTCGAGGGGCAGCGGACCCTGCAGCCGAGCTGCGTGTTCCCCATCACCCGCGACCTCGAGATCCACACCCACACGCCGCGGGTCGCCGCCGCCCGCCGCGACATCATCGACCTGCTGCTCGGCGAGCACTACGGCGACTGCCGCACGTGCGCCCGCAACGGCAGCTGCGAACTGCAGGACCTCGCGGCCGAGTACGGCCTCGACCGGTACCGCTTCGGCGAGCGCACCGAACCCCTGTTCGTCCGCGACGACAGCGGACCGTCGATCGTGTTCGACCCCGACAAGTGCATCCAGTGCTTGCGCTGCGTGCGCACCTGCGCCGAGCTGCAGGGTGTCCGGGCGCTCGGGATCGCTGGGCGGGGGGCCGGCGTCCACGTGACGACCTTCGCCGACCTGCCCCTGGGCTCGGAGTTCTGCATCAACTGCGGACAGTGCGTGAACCGCTGCCCCACCGGTGCCCTCACCGCGGTCGACGTCACCGATCGTGTCCGCGCCGCGCTCGACGATCCCGGCAAGCACGTCGTGATCCAGACGGCGCCCGCGCCGCGTGCCGCACTCGGCGAAGAGTTCGGGCTCGCGCCGGGCACTCCGGTCACCTGGCAGCTCACCACCGCGCTCCACGAACTGGGCTTCGACAAGGTGTTCGACACCACGTTCGCGGCCGATCTCACGATCATTGAGGAGGGCGTCGAACTGATCCAGCGGCTCCACCGGGCCCTCGTCCAGGGCGCGCCCGACGTCGCCCTGCCGATGTTCACCTCCTGCAGCCCCGGATGGGTGAAGTTCCTCGAGCACGCGTTCCCCGACGACCTACCGCACCTGTCGTCCTGCAAGAGCCCGCAGCAGATGTTCGGGGCGCTCATCAAGACCTGGTACGCCGAGCGCAACGGCCTCGACCCCGCCGATGTCGTCTCGGTGGCGCTGATGCCCTGCGTGGCGAAGAAGTTCGAGGCGTCCCGCCCCGAGATGACCGACAGTGGTTACGCCGACGTCGACCTCGTCCTCACCGCGCGCGAGTTGGCGAGGATGCTGCGTCGGCAGGGCATCGACCTGCCGAGCGAGCCCCCGGGCGACTTCGACGACCCGTTCGGCACCGCGACCGGGTCCGGGGTGATCTTCGGGGCGACCGGCGGAGTCATGGAGGCCGCGCTGCGCACGGTCCTCGAAATGGTCACCGGGGCCCCCGTCGAGAACCTGTACGACCACGCCGACATCACCCCGGTCCGCGGGTTCGACGACGTCCGGCTCGTGGAACTGACGATCCCCGACGCCGTCGGCCCGGTGCCGTCGATCATCGCCCATCTCATCCCCGACTGGGACTGGCTGCGGGGCGTGACGCTCCGGGTGGCCGTCGCGCACGGCACGGCCACCGCGCGCCGGGTGATCGACGACATCCATGCCGGAGGCCCGTTCTCGACGTGCCACTTCATCGAGTTCATGGCCTGCCCGGGAGGTTGCTTGGGCGGCGGCGGCCAGCCGATCCCGACGAGCCTCGAGATCCGCCGGGCCCGGGCCCGCGCGATCTACGCCGAGGACGCCGCGTACGGCGCGGCCGGGCTCGCGCGCAAGAGTCACGAGAACCCGGCCGTCCAGCGGCTGTACGCCGAACTGCTGACCGACGGTCCCGGGGGCGCGACCAGTCACCGCCTGCTCCACACCGGCTACACGGCCCGAGGCACCTTCGTGCCCACCGATCGGAGGGAATGAGCGCCATGACGCCTCTGCCCGACACCCTCGCCGCCGAAGATGCCGACCTGGTCTCCGCGGTCGACGCGCTGGTGGCCCGTCACGGCTCGGCTAGGGGGGAGCTGTTGCCGCTCCTGCAGGACCTGCTCGCCGACCGGGGTGAGATCAGCGACCTGGCCGTCCAGGTGGTGGCCGATCGGTTGGGGATCGCGCCGACCGAGGTGCAGGGTGTGGTGACGTTCTACAAGTTCCTCGGAACGGGGCCGCGGGGGCGTCACATGATCCGGCTGTGCCACACGCTCAGTTGCGTCATGGCGGGCGCCCGCGACGTCGCCACCACACTCGAGACCGAACTCGCCATCCCGGTCGGCGCCACGACGCCCGACGGTGCGGTCACCCTCGAGTGGGCGAACTGCATCGGCATGTGCGCCACCCCGCCCGCCCTGCTCGCTGACGCCGAGGCCTTCGGAGACCTCACCCCCGAACGGGTGCGCGAGATCGTTGCGGCGGTGCGCGCCGCGGACGTCCCCGGATGATCCCGATCGGAGTGCTGGCGGCGTCCCTGTCCGCCCTGTGCTACGGAGTGACGCCCGCCTGCGCGCGCCGCTCGATCCGGCTGCTGGGATTCGCCTGGGCCAACGTGTGGCGCCTGGTGGTCGCGCTGGTGGTGATCGGACTCCTCGCCGTCACCGTCGGTCGCGGGCTCGGCGACCAGGCCGCCGCCTTCGCGCTGGCCGGCGCCGTCGGCTTCGGCCTGGGCGGATTCGCGATGTTCCGCGCCCTTCCCCTGCTGGGGGCGCCGCTCGCCTCGCTCGTCGTCGAGACGACCGCCGCGATCGTCGCCGGGGCGCTGGCGTGGGTGTGGTTCGCCGACGCCGTCTCGCTCCCGTATCTGGTGTTCAGCCTCATCATGCTGGCCGGGGTCGTCCTCGGCCTGCTGCCGTACGTGCGCGGCGCGGTCCGTCATCCGCGGCTTCGGGCGGGGCTGCTGTTTGCCCTGGTCTCCGCTCTCGCCCAGGCGTTCAGCGGCGTCCTCAGCCGCAAGGCGCTGCTCGCCGCCCAGCAGGTGGCGAACGCCCGGGGTGCCGGAGTCAGCGTGGGCAAGAACTTCGCGTTCGTCTTCTCCGCGGCCTTCGACCGGCTGGCCGGCGGCCTGGTGGTCGCCCTCGCCCTGGTGGCGCTGGCCGTCGTCCTGCGGCGCCGCGCCGCGTGGGCGCGGGCGTCCCTCACCCCCCTGTCCCGCGGGGCCGAGTGGGGGGCGGTCTGGACCACCCCCGACCCTCGCGTGGGACGGGTACTGCCCGACCGGCCATGGTTCTGGGTCGGCATCAACGCCCTGTTCGGCCCGATCCTCGGTGTGACGTCGATGGTCTGGGCGCTGCAGTACCTGCAGCCCGGGGTGGCGCAGGCGATCGCCGCGCTGGCTCCCCTCATCGCCATCCCGTCCGCCCGCTGGCTCGAGGGGTACCGGCCGCCGCGGCGCTTCGCCCTCGGCGTCGTGATCGCCGTCGCCGGACTGGCCGGTCTGGCGCTGTCGTGAGGCCGGTTCGCGCCTGACCGCGGCGCCTCCGTACCACCGGAACCGCAACCGGAGATCCACTCCGCGCCCCGAAGATCCGTCCCGGCTCCTGCGGACCCCCGATCACGCGGCTTGGCTACCGGCCGTCGATCACCGCCCGCTCGCTCGTCCACGATCGGGCCTGGTCGCTGATCGTGAGTCCGAGACCCGGGCGGGCTGACAGGTGGATCCGGCCATCGTGGATGTCCAAGCGCTCGTCGAACAGGGGCGTGAGCCAATCGAAGTGCTCGACCCACGGCTCCTGCGGGTAGCCCGCGGCGAGGTGGGCGTGAATCTCCATCGCGAAGTGGGGTGCCAATCCCATGTGGCGCTGGTCGGCCAGGGCGGCCACGCGGAGGAACTGGGTGATTCCGCCGATGCGGGCGGCGTCGGGCTGCAGGATGTCGACCGCGCCGAGGCGGATCAGTTCCTGGTGCTCGGCGACACTGGTCAGCATCTCGCCGGACGCGATGGCCGTGTCGAGCGTCTGGCGCAGCAGCGCATGCCCCTCGGCGTCGTAGGCGTCGAGGGGCTCCTCGATCCAGACCAACTGAAATTCCTCTAGCGCGCGTCCGATCCGCTGCGCGGTGGTCCGGTCCCACTGCTGGTTCGCGTCGACCATCAACGACACCGCGTCGCCCAGCCGTTCCCGCACGGCCCGGACGCGACGGAGGTCCTCCTGATGGTCCGGGTGCCCGACCTTGATCTTGATTCCGCCGACGCCCGCGTCGAGGACGCGGTGCGCGTTGTCGACGATCTGCGCCACCGGCTCATGCAGGAAACCGCCGGAGGTGTCGTAGCAGCGCACCGAGTCGCGGTGCGCTCCGAGAAGCTTCGCGAGGGGCAGCCGCGCCCGCTTGGCCTTGAGGTCCCACAACGCGATGTCCATCGCGGCGATCGCCTGGGTGGCCGCACCGCTGCGCCCCACCGAGGCCCCCGCCCAGACGAGCTTCGTCCACAGCCGGGAGATGTCCGCCGGGTCCTCGCCGATGAGCTCGGGTGCGACCTCGACGGCGTGCGCGAACTGCGCCGGACCGCCCGCCCGCTTGCTGTAGCTGAATCCGATGCCTTCCCCGCCCTCGGCGGTGCGGATCTCGGCGAGAAGGATGGCGACCTCGGTCAGGGGTCTCTGCCGACCCGTGAAGACCTTGGCATCGCTGATCGCGGTGGGGAGGGGAACCCTGATCGAGGAGAGTTCGACCCGCGCGATCCGATCGAGGACTGCGGGGTGTTCGCCAGTGGCGACGCTCGCCGTGGTGGGTGTGCTCATGACGCTCCTGGGTCGGCAACGGGCGGAAACGGCAGACGGACGGGGTGTACAGCACCGCGGGATCTGCCCGGTCCGGCGGGTGAGGGAGGACTTGACGGAGTTCCACCCCGCTCGTAGGTTTTAGTATACGAACATTGTTCACGTCCGTGGACGGGCGACCCGTCGAATGACGCTCCCATGCCGGACCGTCGATCGGGGCGTGTTGCGTCGCTCGCGGCGTGGTGGAGAGTACTCAGCGCCAGAGAAGGAGTTGACCACGTCCATGTCGGTCACCCGCTTAACCAGCACGTCGCCGCAGGATCCCACCGACGTCGTCGTCGAGTTCGCCGCGGTCACCCCGGCACAAGTTGCACCGCGAGTCGATGCGGCTCGCGCGGCGCAGCGAGCGTGGGTCGCCACACCCGCCCCGGCCCGTGCCCGGGCGCTGCATGATATGGCCTCCCAGGTGGAGGCGCACGCCGACGATCTGACCGCACTGATGGTGCGTGAGGTCGGCAAGCCGGTGACTGAGGCGCGCGGCGAGACGGCCCGCTCCGTCGCCATCCTGCGCTATTACGCGCAGCAGGTCCTCGATCCGGACGGCGAGACGCTCCCGTCCTCCGACGGACGCAGCCTGCTGATGGCGCGACGTGTTCCGCACGGGCTGGCCGGGCTGATCACCCCGTGGAACTTCCCGGCGGCCATCCCGCTGTGGAAGGCGGCGCCCGCCCTTGCGTACGGCAACGCCGTGCTTCTCAAGCCGGCGCCGCCTGGCACCGCGGTGGCGCAACTGCTCGAGGAGATCTTCCAGGACGCGCTGCCGGCGGGGCTGTTCCAGGTCCTCCCCGGAGCGGCGGAAACCGCACAGGCGATCATCGAGCACGCGGACGTGGTCTCCTTCACCGGATCGGTCGCCGCCGGCCGCAGCGTCGTCCTTGCGACCGCCCGACGCGGCATTCCGGCGCAATGTGAAATGGGTGGCCACAACGCTTCGATCGTGTTGCCGGACGCCGACATCGACAGGGCCGCCGCCACGATCGCCGACGCCGCGATGGGGTATGCGGGACAAAAGTGCACGGCGACCAGTCGGGTCATCGTGGTCGGTGACCGACGCGCGTTCGAAGAGGCCCTGGTCTCCGCGGTCGAGGCACTGACCGTCGGCGATCCCGCCCGAGACGACGTCCGGGTCGGCCCGGTGATCGCCGAGAGCGCGCGCGAGGCGGTCCTGGGGGCGGTCGACGCCGTGCGGCGCAGCGGGGGCTCGGTTCTGTCCGGTGGCTCCCGGCTCGATCGGGCCGGGCATTTCGTCAGCCCGACGATCGTGTCGGGGATCGCCCCCGATCATCCCGTCGCGCAGACGGAGGTGTTCGGGCCCCTCTGCGCCATGTTCGAGGTGCCCGACGTCGATGCTGCCGTGGCCCTGGCGAACGGAACGCCCTACGGGTTGGCCGCCGCGGTCTTCACGCGGGACCTCGACGTGGCCCTGCGGGCCGCCGACACATTGGACGCGGGGCTGGTCCGAGTGAACGCCGCCACGTCGGGCGTCGACTTCTACGCACCGTTCGGCGGTGAGAAGGCGTCGAGCTATGGTCCACGGGAGCAGGGAAAGGCGGCGCGTGACTTCTACACTCGCTCCCGGACCATCACCGTGTCGCCGTGCGGCTGAGGGGAGCGAGGATGCGCTTCGGTATCGTGGGATGCGGCGGAATGGGGCGGGTTCACGCCACGACGATCGCGTCGCTGGCGGGCCGTGCCGAGGTCACGGCCACGGTCAGCTCCCGGTTCGCGTCGGCCCGCGAGCTGGCTCGCGAGTACGGCGCCACGGCCTTCCCGTCGCTCGAGGCGGTTCTCGCCGCCGACGTCGTTGACGCCGTCGTGGTGTGCACGCCGAGCGGGCGGCATGCGGACGCCGCGGTGGCGGCCCTTTGCGCCGGCAAGCACGTCATGATCGAGAAGCCCCTCGAGGCGAGCAGTGTGGCGGCCGCGCGGGTCCGTGCGGCAGCCCGGCATAGCGGTGCCACCGCAACCGTCGTGAGTCAGCACCGGTTCGACCCGGCGAGCGTCGCGGTGAAGCGTGCCATCGACACCGGACGCCTCGGACGGATCACGTCGGGCTTGGCAAGCGTCGCGCTGTGGCGACCGCAGGAGTACTACGACTCGGCCGTGTGGCGGCGCAGCGGTGTGGCCGACGGGGGTGGGGTGCTGATGAACCAGGCGATCCATCAGATCGACCTGGTGGTATGGCTGATGGGGCGGCCCGCCACCGTCAGCGCCGACACCGCGACGCTGGCGCACGAGGCCATCGACGTCGAGGACGCCGCCGCCGCGACTATCCGCTTCGACAACGGAGCCCTCGCGACCGTTCACGCGACGACGGCCGCATATCCGGGCACCTCGACCCGCGTCCACGTGCACGGAACCCGGGGGTCGGCGATCATCGAACGGGACCGCCTGGCTTACCTGCACGCGGCACCCGAGGCACACGCGCTCCCCGGTGAGGGCCCGCTCGCGCGGAATCAGGCCGCGGAGGTTCTGCCGGACGGTGGGGACCCGGGGTCGAACATCGTCGCCCTTGCGCGGCAGTATGTCGACTTCCTGGACGCGATCGACACCGGGCGCCCCCCGGTGGTCACGCTGGCGGAGGCCGGGCGCACTCTGGCCGTGGTCGAGGCCTTCTATGATTCGGCCCGTACGGGCCGGCCGGTGCACGTGGGAGATTCCGGGGGGATGATGATCAGGCTGGCGGAGCAGAACCCGCAGGGTGCCGGGCCATCGACCGCGTCAGCGGCTGGCGCCGAGCCTGGCTCCGCGTCGAGTGGATGTGCACAGTGACGGCGGGCGGGCCCGGCCCGGGTCGAACCGTGTTGCTCACGGGCGCGGGGGGTCAGGTCGGGCGCAGGTTGAGACGCCATCTGCCCGGCTACGGGTGGCGGCTGCGCCTGCTCGACCAGCGTCCGATTCCCGACGCTGAGACCGACGACTGTCTCGTCGGTTCGGTGCTGGATGACGACACGCTGCGGGCCGCCGTTAGTGGGGTCCGGGCGATCGTGCATCTGGCCGCGATCCCTGGGGAGGCACCGTGGCCGGACCTGCTCTCGAACAACCTCGACGCGACGTTCCGGGTCTTCGAGACGGCGCGGAGGGCGGGCGTCGCCAGGGTCGTCTTCGCGAGCACCAATCACGTCATCGGGTTCTCCGACCGTGATCGGATGACCGGCCCGGACGACCCGGTGCGTCCCGACTCCTTCTACGCGGCGACCAAGGCCTTCGGGGAAGCGCTCGCCCGGTTCTACGCCGACGAATACGGCATGGAAATGGCGTGCATTCGCTTGGGATCGTGCGTGGAACGGCCGACGATCGTCGGGCACCTGGCCACATGGCTGAGCGCCCGCGACGAGGCGGCGCTCGTCCACGCGTGCCTGAGCGCCCCCGATCTGCAGTTCGCGACCGTCTTCGGCATCTCCGACAACACTCGGGCACGGTGGGACCTCGAGTCGGCGCGACGCCTGGGCTATCGGCCGCGCGACAACGCCGAGGAGTATGCGGAGGAACTACTGGAGGCCGCCAGGCACGACGACCGGGCTGCTCGTGCGTCGGGGTTTCGAGAAGCACGCAAGGAACTGGGCCTCGGACCGGTGCCCCGTGGCCCGGCCCAGGGTGACATCGGCGCTCCGGGTTGTCGATCCTGATCGGGCGGAGAGAGACTTGGTCGACGGACGAGCGGTTCCGACAGCGTGGAATCGACGCCGAGGGTAACGATCATCGAGCGGAGCCTTGCCATTAACGAGCAGACAGTCGGACAGGCGGAAGAGCTCCGCGGGGGGCGGACAGGGATCGAACCGATGATGGACGAGGCGCACGCTCAGGCGCCGCAGGTGAAGTCCGCGGTCCGAACGCTCGAGCTGCTCGAGTTCCTCGCCACCCACGAAGGCTCCCACAGCCTGACCGACATCCAGCGGGCCCTCGGCTACCCGAAGAGCAGTCTGCACGCGTTGACCAGAACGCTGGTTCACCGTGGGTGGGTCGAGACCGACGCCTCCGGCAATCTCTACCGCATCGGCATCCGCGCCCTGCTCGTCGGCGCCGCCTACATCGATACCGACGTCGTCGTGCAGCTCTCCCGCGACACCCTGGACTGGCTGGCGGCCGAGACCGGAGAGACGGTGCACCTGGCGCGCCTGGACCGCAGGGACGTCGTGTACCTCTCGACCCGAGCGTCCAAGCACTACCTGCGACCAGTGGCCCGGGCCGGGCGACGGTTGCCCGCCTACGCGGCGTCCCTGGGCAAGGCACTGCTCGCCGAACGCTCCGACGCGGAGGTCGAGGAACTGCTCCCCGACCGGTTGGAACCCCTCACCCCGAACACCATCGTCGAGCGCCCGCGATTGCTGGCCGATCTTCACGAGACCCGCGAGCGGGGCTACGCCATTGACTTCGAGGAGAACACCGTGGGCCTGCGCTGCCTCGGGGTGGCCCTGCACGTCGAGAACGAGCCGGTCTACGCCATCAGCCTCTCGGTTCCGGTCGCCAGGATGACCCCGGAGCACGAGGAACGCATGATCGCGGCCCTGTTGAACGCCGCCCAACGGCTCGAGGCGCTGATACTTCCAGCACGCCGGGCGATCTGAGCCCCGAGCGGGCGGTTCCTCCCGGGATCATCCGCCCTACGGCTCGCCACGGTGGGCCGCCCTCCGATCGGACGGGCCGCTCGGCGTGGGAAGGTCACGTCCACCCGACGCAGGGTCGTAGGTCGGCGTGTGTCGGGATTCGGAGAGAATTCGTGTCATTTTCGGAGCCGTCCTCGTCAATTGTTCTGCGTTCCTGGTGCGGTTCGCGCAGCAACTTCCGATCCTGTCGGAGGACGAATGCGAGGCCGCCCGGGTCGAGTGCGATATCTCGGTCATGAGCCTCGGGAGAATGATTGTGGCAGGCTGATGAGGGATCGACAGCCGCTCGGATCTCCCGGTGGTCTCATGGCCAGAATTCCGCCTTTCGGCCGATCGCATCCCACTGGGAATCCACGAACCACCATTCGGCCGACGGGCGGGGGCCCGAGCAAGTCACCTTGCCGGGACCTCGTGGTGAGACCGGTGAATCGTTCCGCCCGCGCATTGCCGAGCTCCATGCGACCCCGGGTTCTGATCGATATCCACCGGGCCGGCGCCGGGTCGCGGTGACGTTCGCCATGTCGATGGATGCGACGGGTGGATGGTTTCACGCTCGGGCGGATCCGGCTCGATGAGTGGGTGATCGAGCTGCTGAATCGGTTGGCGAATTGGCCGGAGCGTGCTTTGGCGTGCGGATCCGGTGTCCACCAAAACGTCCCGTGAATGGGGTGCGACGCACCTGCCATTACGGGCGGTTCCCCCTGTGCCCGGCTGTCCGTGGGAACGGCGATCCCGGCGCCCATGGGTGTCTCTGGGGCGCCCGCACGCCGGCGGCCCCGGCGGCCCGGAGGTCACCGCGTGCTCGCAATTGGCTGTTGACGAAGCAACCGGTGATCCCTAGAGTCGTACAACATACGGATCTTGGTCCACATACGTGAACACGAACGGGCGCGGTGCATGAATCTCTCTGGTGTGTTGTTCTTCCCTGTCACGCCGTTCGGCGACGACGGGTCGGTTGCCGACGACGTCATGCGGACGCGGCTCGTCGCGGGGCTCGAGTGCGGCGCGGGCGGGGTGTTCGCGGCTTGCGGTACCGGTGAGTTCCACGCTCTCGACGAGGACGAGCACGGTCTGGTCGTGCGGTCCGCGGTGGAGGTGGTGGCTGGTCGGGTCCCGGTGTTCGCCGGTGTCGGTGGGCCGTTGCCGTTCGCCCGACGGATCGCCGCGCGGGCCGAGGCGGAGGGGGCCGACGGACTGCTCGTCCTGCCGCCGTATCTGGTGCGGGGCACCCAGGCCGGGCTCGTCGCGTATGTCCACGAGCTGCTGGACGCGACGTCGCTCCCGGTCATCCTCTACCACCGGGACAATGCGCAGTTCACGCCCGCGACCGCGACCGAGTTGAGCAGGCACCCGCAGGTCGTCGGCCTCAAGGACGGTGCGGGCGACGTCGACGTGATGCATCGCATCGTGCGGGCAGTGCGCGCCGAGCAGGGGCCGCAGGAGTTCCAGTTCTTCAACGGCCTGCCGACCGCCGAGCTCTACGCGCCCGCATATCGGGGCATCGGTGTCGCGCTGTACTCCTCGGCGGTCTTTGCCTTCGCGCCGGAGATCGCCATGGCGTTCTACGACGCACTCGAGGCCGGCGACACCGACACGGTGGAGGGCCTCGTCGACGTCTTCTATGCGCCGTTCGTGCGACTTCGGCACCGCCGAGAGGGATATGCGATCTCGCTGATCAAGGCGGGTCTCCGGTTGCGCGGCGTCCCTGTCGGCTCGGTTCGGCCCCCACTGAGTGACCCATCGGCTGACGACCTCGATCGGCTTCGGGCGATCACCGAGGCGGGCCTCGAACGCGTGGGAGCGCCGCGGTGGGCCCTGGATCAACCCGTCGTTCGGGCCGTCTCGTGAGCATGGACAAAGGAGACCCACGGTGACACACGCCCTGACAGTGGACGCTGCGACGATGCAGCGCCGGAGGAAGTTCAACTACGCGCCGTACCTGCTCCTGGGGCCGACGGTTCTGCTTCTCGTCGCGTTCATCGCGTATCCGATCGCGACGGTCTTCTATTACAGCCTTCAGCACTACAACGTCACCGAGCCGTGGTACAACGGCTTCGCCGGGCTCGGCAACTTCACCCAACTGCTCTTCCGCGACAGCAAGTTCTGGAGTTCGCTGCAGTTCACTGCCGAGTGGGTGGTGGGCGAGGTGTCACTGCAGCTGATCCTCGGTCTCGCACTCGCCCTGGTCGTCAACGAAACGTTCCGCGGTCGCGGGCTGGCACGCGCCATCGTCTTCGCGCCCTGGGCGATCTCGGGCGTACTCACCACCGAGATCTGGTTGCTCATCTACAACCCGGTCACCGGGTTGGGCAAGCTTGAGCGACTGCTTGGCCTCGGCAACGGCAATCTGGCACCCCTGGCCACCACCCATGGAGCATTCCTGAGCGCCCTGGTCGCCGAGCTGTGGCGAGGCATCCCGTTCTTCGCGATCCTCCTGCTGGCAGACCTGCAGTCGGTCCCGCAGGAACTCTACGAGGCGGCGCGAGTCGACCGGGCCAACGTCTTCCATCGGTTCCGGTACGTGACCCTGTCGCATCTCAAGGACGCCATTGTGCTGTCGACCCTGTTGCGGGCGGTCTGGGAGTTCAACAATGTCGACCTGCTCTACACCCTCACCGGCGGCGGGCCCGCGGACAGCACCACGACCCTGCCCCTCTACATCGCTCAAGAGGCGACCATTTCCCACAACTTCGGTTATGGGGCGGCACTGACCGTCGCGGCATTCGTCATCCTGCTCGCCTTCTCCGGTCTCTACCTGCGCCTGACCAGATTCGGGCAGGAGAGGTGACCGCCATGACGACGATCCCTTCGGGCGCACGCGCCGAGCACGCCGACCCTCCCCCGTCGGGGGCGAACCGAGCGACCCGCTCCCGTCGCGGTCCCATGACACCCACCCGGGCGGCGCGGGCGGTGTCGTTGTTCGGCCCGCTGACACTGTTCGTCGTGTTCACCCTCCTCCCCCTGTACTGGATGGTCGTCTACGCGGTGACGCCGACCAACCACGAGGGATTCGTCCCCTGGCCGCTGACCGGGTCGCACTTCTCGTCGGCCTGGAACAACTTGGGATTCGCGTACCTGTTCCGCAACAGTGCGATCGTCGGGGCGTCGACCCTCGTCGTGACGGTGATCCTCGCGCTTGCAGCGGGATACGCGCTGGCCCGGTTCGAATTCAGGGGCAAGAAACTGCTGATCCTGGCGCTTCTCTGCACCCAGTTCGTCCCCGGGGTCGTCCTGCTGATTCCGCTGTTCCAGATCTTCAAGCGGCTGTCCCTCATCGACAACCTGTTGAGCCTGGTCATCTCCGACACGGTGTTCCAGATTCCCCTGGCGGCCGTGCTGATGGCCGGGTTCATCCGCAACATCCCCGTGAACCTCGAGGAGGCGGCCATGGTCGACGGCTGCTCGAGGTTCCGATCGTTCCTGGTCATCATGTTGCCGCTGCTCCGGCCGGCGATCGTGGCGACGGGAAGCTTCGCGTTCATCGGGAGCTGGAACAACTTCCTGTTCGCCCTGATGTTCATGAACAGCCAGCACAACTTCACGATTCCCGTGGGTCTGGCGAACCTGATCGGCGAATACAACGTCGACTACGGAGCGTTGGCGGCGGGCGGCACGCTCGCCGCGATGCCGCTCGTCATCATTTTCGCCTTCGTGCAGAAGTACCTCGTCCAGGGAATGACGGCGGGCGCAGTGAAGGGTTAGGCGCGCCGCATACCGATCAACCGACAGTGAAAGGAACGACAATGGCAGGAGCACAGGGGCGGGGATGGTGGACCACCCGCCGCCGAGGAATCACTGGAGTCACCGCGATTGGTGCGGTACTCCTGGGCCTGGTGGCCGGCTGCAGCAGCGGCACTGCCAGCGGCAGCGGAAGTGCCGCCGGCTCCGGTGGCAAGGTTGCCATCACCTTCTGGGATGACAACGGTGGGGTCCGGACGCCCGCGTGGCAGAAGATCATCTCCGACTTCGAGAAGCAGAACCCGAACATCACGGTGAACTACGTGGGCGTGGGTTCCAGCAGCATCGAGCAGAAGTACAACACCGCCATCGCGGGTGGATCCCCGCCCGACGTCGGCATGGTCAGTTCGCAGTACCTGGCGTCCCTCGTGGCCCAGAAGGCGCTGGTGCCGCTGGACAGCATGTACTCCTCGAGCCCGCTGAACGGCAAGATCGATCAGGCGATGCTCAAGTCGGCGCGCACGGATGCACCGGACGGCAAGCTCTATCTGATGCCACTGACGACGACCTTCGACACGCTGTACTACCGCACGGACTGGTTCAAGAAGGCGGGCCTCAGCGCCCCGACGACCTGGGCCGACTTCTTCAAGGATGCGAAGACGCTGACGAACAGCGGTGCCAACCAGTTCGGCTTCACGCTGCGCGGAGGAGCCGGCGGGACGCTGCAGTTGCTCGACGCCCTCCTGTACTACACCGCGCCCAAGAGCTTCTTCGACGGCTCGGGCCAGGCCGTCATCGGCTCGAGCCAGGCCGCGAGCTTCGTCCAGCAGATGGCCGACCTGTATCGCAACGGAGAGACTCCGCAGGCCGACATCAACAATGGCTACCAGCAGATGGTCTCCGAGTTCGACCAGGGCGAAGCGGCGATGATGCAGCACAACCTCGGCTCCTACAGCAACCATGTGAAGGCCCTCGGAACGAGCAAGTTCGCCGGCATCTCGATGCCCATCGGCCCGAGTGGGACGCCGGTGCAGGTGTTCCCGGGGGACAATGGCCCGGCCATCTTCGCCAAGAGCGCGCATCAGGCGGCCGCCTGGAAGTTCGTCGAATTCGCCGATTCCGCCACCGAGAACAGTTACTGGAACCAGCAGGCGCAACAGGTTCCGGCGAACACCGACGCCCAGAGCCAGTCGTGGGTCAAGCAGAACGCCGCGATGGAGAACACCCTGCAGCGGCTGGACGCTCCGAACACGATCGTCATCGAGGACCCGCACTATCTGCCCGAATTCGGCACGATCATGGACGTCGACATGGCGCCCCTGTGGCAGAAGGTGCTGAACGGGAGTATGACCGCCCAGGCCTTCGTGACGAAGTGGGCCGCGGAGTTCACCACGGCCCAGCAGAACTACAAGAGTCACAACGGCGGGTGACCGATTCGCCGCACCACGCACGACGCGTCGTCCCGCAGCGAGCAACTGCCCGGTGCGGGACGATGCTGCACGACTGACAACGCCGACTGGTCGAGACGCTGACACGAGAGGGCAGGACATGGCCAAGATCACCGAGGTGACCGCGACGCGGTTCCGGACGATCTCACGAATGCAGAGCGACAGCGAGGGGCACGGACATCCGGGCCCACCGAGCCCGAGCACGATGGCGCTGCTGACCGTTCGCGACGACGAGGGTGACGTCGGGTACCACCTCACCTCTCCCCAGTACGTGACGGTTGAGCAGGTGGAGGGCTACGTCCGACCGGCGCTGATGGGAAAGGATCCGCTCGCCCGGGAGTCGCTGTGGCGGGCGTTGTGGCATCAGCAGCGGAACAGCTACGGCCGGCTGCCCGACCGGACGATCTCGGCGGCGGAGCAGGCGCTGTGGGATCTCACCGGACGCAAGCTCGGGCTTCCGGTGTGGCGGCTGCTCGGCGGCGACCGCGACAGGGTGCCGGCGTACGGGAGCATCATGTGCGGCGACGAGCGGCCGGGCGGACTCTCCACCCCCGATGAGTACGCCACCTTCGCCGAGAAGCTCGTGGCCGAGGGCTACCGGGCCGTCAAGCTGCACACCTGGATGACCCCCGTGTCGTTCGCCCCGAACGTCGCGATGGACCTGAAGGCCTGCGCGGCGGTCAGGGAAGCTGTCGGCCCCGACATCGCCCTGATGCTGGACAGCCACCACTACTACAGCCGGATCGAGGCTCTCGAACTCGGGCGCGGGGTCGAGAGGCTGGGTTTCGCCTGGATGGAGGAACCGATGAACGAGTACTCGATGGGTTCCTATCGATGGCTGTGCGATCAGCTCGATCTGCCGGTGTGCGGGCCGGAGAGCGTCGCCGGCGGTCCGCAGTCCCGAGCTGACTGGATCACGGCCGGCGCCTGCGACATCCTGCGGATCGGCGTCGACAGCGGTCCGGGGATCGGTCCGACCCTGAAGGCGTTCCACCTGGCCGAGGCCCACGGCATGGACTGCGAACTGCATGGCGGCGGGGCGGGCGCACTCGCGGTGCTGTCGGTGGTGAGCAACACCCGCTGGTACGAGCGCGGGCTGCTGCACCCCGACTACGACTATGACCAGCCACCACCCCACTTGCATTCGATCGTCGACCCGTTCGAGGACGGTCAGGTGCTGCTGTCGCACGCGCCGGGCCTGGGGGTTGACCTCGACCTCGACTACATCGTGGCCAATCGAGTGCCGGAGCCCGAGGCACGATGACGCCGACCCGCGACGCGGAGGGCTTCGATCCGGACCTCGCGGCCGCGATGCCGGGGGGCGATCGGGCCTCGGCGGTCACCCATCCGCGTCCCGAGCGGGAACGGCGTCGAGCAGAGCGGGCAGGCGTCGACGAGGATCTCGTCCGGCGGTCGTTCAGAGTTTCGACCGAGGACGTGGAGATCGGTCCCGGGGACGCAGAGATCGCCCCACGAGCGGATGCCATGGTGGCCAGGCTGGGACCGGCCGTGCACGGTGGGGCGGTCCGGATGCGCCTGTACCGGCCTCGGGCCACGCACGTCCGCGGCACGGTGCTGTACCTGCATGGGGGGGCGTTCGTCTTCGGCGACATCGACGACAGTGCCCGCCAGTGCGCCGAGATCAGCAGCGCGACCGGAGGCGTCGTGGCGATGGTCGACTACCGGCTGGCCCCCGAGAACCCCTACCCGGCGGCGCTCGTCGACTGCGCCCACGCTCTGGCATGGCTGGCGGGGCCGGGGGGTGCGGACCGGGTGTCGGTGGTCGGCAGCAGCGCCGGCGGCAATCTCGCGGCGGCACTCACGCTGCTCGCCCGCGACAGCCACGTCGACCTCCTCGGGTGCCAGGTGTTGCTCAATCCCGTGCTCGACCCGGAGCTGGCCACCGGTTCGATGGTGGCGTTCGACACCACGCCCGGGTGGAACGGCGCCGCGTGCCGCGCGATGTGGCGGCAATACCTTCCGGGGCGTCCCTGGCAGGATCTGGCGTACGCGGCCCCCGGTCGGGTGGCCGATGTGTCCGGGCTGCCGCCGGCGCTCATCGTGACCGCGGAACGGGATCCGCTGCGGGACGAGGGCATCGCCTACGGACAGCGGCTGCTGGCCGCAGGCGGGAGCGTCGAGCTGTACAACGCGCCGGGAGCCTTCCACGGCTTTCTCGCGGCGGCGCCCGATGCGGACGTCTCCCGACGGGCCATGTCGTTGGTGACCGGAGCGCTGCGTCGATTCGGGGGGTCACCACCATCGGCGCGGTGACGGTGGCATCAGCATGGCACTCGCGCTGCGCGGAGGGCGTCGCTCCGTATCGCGGATCGTCCTGGCGTCCAGGGCCGGTCGGCCCATGGCCATGGCGGACCTCACCGGTTCGCGCTGGGTCAGCATCGCCCAGACGGAGCGCGCCGGCGGCGCCGGCCCAGGACCGGTGGGATCTCCCGACCGCTCCGTGGTCGACAGGTCCAGCCCGGCCTCGCCGCGCCCGGCGAAGATACCCGTCTCGCAGGCGACTGCCCTGTCTGTGCAGGCTTCTTCGGCCGAGGCCGCGCCCGCTTCCGTGCCGTGAAATGCTCCTCGCCGCCGCGGCGCGCCGATCCCTCAGCTGAACTCGCGCACCGATCGCGTCTCGACCTCCTGCAGCACGGCATCGGCGACCTCGCGCTCACTTCTCCGCGGCGTCGTGCTCGAACCACCACAGTGCGCTCGACCCCGGTGGCCCGGCGCGACAGCTTGTTCGAGTTCGCGGCAGGGGTCGACGTCCTCGCCCTCGGGCCGCGCGCCGTCCCGAGCGCCGCCTGCCACGCGAGATAGCCCCGCCAGACCGAGATCACCGCGTCCCTCCCCGTGTCGGGCACGTCTGTCGTCCTGTGGGCCCGATTCGGACCCCTGGGAACGGAGGTCGTCCAGTGGGGTCGCGGCCGCCTTCCACCGCAGGTCGCCGGCACACGGGCGAGGCCGACGACCACGATCTCCGATCGCTCAGGGAGGGTCGGTCCGTGGTCAGTGCCCGTGGAGAGCGCCAGTGCGCTCGCGACCGTCACGACGCCGCGCATGTCCGCCCAGGCCGCCACCGCCGTCTCCCTCGTCCCGTCGGGGGACATCACGTTGTAGCGCTGGGGCTCGAGGCGAGCGAGCGCCGCGGCGGGAAACATCCACACGAACCGCACGACCACCAGCACGCCGACGACCAGCACCGCCACGGGTGCTGTCGAGGAGTTCAACTGACTCGTTTTCAGTACCGCCGTGAGCTCGAAGCCGATGACCACGAACACCAGGCTCGTGATGAGGTAGTCGGCGCAGCGCCACACCGCCCGTCCGAGCAGCCAGCCTCCGGATCTGACGGCGGTGCGTGCGTTCTGTGGCCGGGCCCTTGGATCGCGGGCCCTACACCGTCGCGACGCTCCGCGCCGCGGACTCGGGCTCGGCGGGTGCGGTCACCACATCCCGGAGCCGTGCGCGCTGCCGGGCCGCCCGGATCGTCGATACGTCAGTCCGGAGGCGGCGGCCGCCAGCGCGAAGAAGACGACCATCGCTCCGGCCATGGCGTGCACCGTCTGGTGGCCGATCACCCCGGTGAGCGGTGTCATGGCCGCTCCGACGAGGAACGGGATCCCGCCGCCGAGCGCGGACGCCGTTCCCCCGAACCTGCGCCCCACGAGCTGAACGATCGAGGAGTTCGCCGGAAGGTAGGTGCCGAGCCCGAGGGTCATCCCGGACAGGCAGACCCAGACCACCGGGAGGGCCGGTCGGTGGTCCGGGGCGACAGTGGCGGCGGTGAAGAGCGCGCCGACGGCAAGCGTCTGCACGATCACGGCGATCCCGCGGAGCACGACCGGCCCGAGCCGCATGACCAGAAGCCTGAAGAGCACGCTCGACGCCATCATCACCCCGGCGTTGACGGCGAACACGGCGGTATAGACCTGCTCGCTGATCCCGAGGCCGTGTTGCAGGACGAACGAGGAGCCGCCGATGTAGATGAAGAAGCCCCCGACCGTCAGGCACTGCACGATCACCGGAGTGCGGAATTCGGGGTCGGACAGCAGCAGCCGGGAGCGCAGCATCAGGTTCCGGAGTCCGCCGGGATGCCGCAGGGGTGGGGGCAGCGTCTCCGGCAGGCCCCACGCGGCGGCCAGGGTCATCAGGACGCCCACGCCGGCCAGGAACCAGAAGATCGTCCGCCAGGTTCCGACCGTCAGCAGCGCTCCACCGATCGCCGGTCCGACGACCGGCGCGACCAGGCTGACGGCTGTGAGCGTCCCGAACTTCGCCGCCGCGTCGCGGCCCGCGAAGGTGTCGGTGACGATCGCGCGGCCGACCGCGGCCCCGCCGCCGGCGGCGGCTCCCTGCACCAGGCGGACAGCGACCAGCAGCCAGCCGTTCACCGACAGTGCGCACACCACCGACATCACCATGAATACGACGGTGGACGCGATCACCAGACCCCGGCGGCCGCGGGCGTCGCTGACGGGTCCGGTGATCAACTGCCCGAGCGCCATCCCGGCGATGCACGAGGTCATGGTGAGCTGGGCGACCACCGTCGACGTACCCAGGTCGGCCTGCATCTGCGGGAGGGCCGCGATGTAGGTGTCGGTCGACAGGGCGGTGGTCCCGGTGATCAACATGAGCGCCAGGAACGACGGCGTCCTCGCGGAGGATCGGCCAATGAGCGAAACCATTCATTTTCTTCCCGAGGGATCGGTGCACCCGACCCGAATCGTCCCCGACTCTACGCGTGAATTCGGAACTGATGGAGAGTCAGCGGTGAACCCATGGGCGAGCAAATATATCGATATCATTCGTTAGTGGTGATCACCAGAACGGACGAGCGGGTGCTCGGGTATGCGCGGTACACGGATGGTGTCGATCGCGCGGAGTTGGCGCGCGCACTCGACCTGCCCCGACCGACGGTGGTGAGCTCGGTGGGCAGGCTGATGACGCAGGGACGACTCGTCGCCGTCGACGGGGAACGGGGCCGGGCCGCCAGGGGCCGGGGACGCCACCTCGTCCGCGTCTCGGGCGCGGCCGCCCTCCTCGGGCTCCTCGCCTGGCGCCACGGGCGGCTCACCGCGTCCCTCTACGACGTGCGCCGCGAACGGCTCATCGGGATCGACCGCGACCCGCCGGATCCCCGATCCGGTGCCGAGGGACTCATGGAGGTCGTCGACGCCCTCGTCCGGGCGGCGGCGACGATTCCCGGCTCGGCACTCGACACGGTCGTCGTCAGCGTTCCGGCGCCATTCCTCCGCGGGATGGGGGCGCCGCGGGAGCACTCGTCGCTCCCCGGCCTGCCCCGGGGCTTCCACGTCACCAACGCCGAGGACTTCGACACCCGCCTCGCAGACCGCTTCGACCTCACTGTCATCACCGAGAACAACGCGAACCTGGCCGCCCTGGGCGAGCAGTACGCCCGGCCTGACCGGATCGACAACGTCATCTACCTCATGATCGGCGACGACGGCATCGGCTCTGCGGTGGTCGCCAACGGTCGCCTCGCCCGCGGGGCGCACGGGTACGGGGGCGAACTCGCCCACCTCCAGCTCGACCGGAACGGACCCCTGTGTCACTGTGGCGGGCGGGGCTGCCTGTGGATGGCGGTGCGCGACCTCAGCCTCCCGTACTCGGAGACGGCCGGGACCGACCCCGTCGACCTGACCGGCCTGACCCGGCTCTCCGACGCCCACGACCCGGGCGCCCACCGATTGCTCGCCGACATCGGCCGGATGCTCGGGCGTCCCCTCGGGCACCTCAGCACGTTCCTCGACCCCGAGGCGATCATCGTCGACGCCACGCTCGGCGAGGCGGTCGACCACATCATCCGGGGAATCGCCGAGAGCCTCGCCGTCGAGGCCCCTCCCGTGATCGCCCGCAACGTGCGCCTCGAGAGGAGCACGCTGGGCGACACCGCCGAGGTTCGCGGCGCGTTCGAGATCGTCCGCGAGGCCGTCCGGCGCGGGTGACGATCCTCCGGATCCCCGGCATGCACCCGGCGGGGATCCGGCAGGGCGGAACTGGAGTGGTCGCTGATCAAGCGTCCATGGCTCCGAGGAACTCGCGGGCCACCTCTGGCACTGTACCGGCCCGTCGTGGCCCTCGTGGTGCTGGTGTGAGCTCCCGCGGTCGTCGCAGGGCTCTCGCGTCCCCCGGGGGGCCGGCTACCTGAACCTGGCGGTCACCGTGTTGCCAGTCGTACTGCAAGCGATCGGTCCCGGGCCGGACTTCCTCCGGACGTTGGCGAGCGGCCTCATCCAGGCGCCGGTCATCGTTTCGGGTGCGCTGTTCCTCGTGGCTCAACACCGCCGGGGCGGCGGGCACCGGTCGGTGGCTGTCCCGGGGACACCCCTACCGCAGTGACGCCGTCCCGGACAGTCGGCTGTACCGGGTGTCACTGAACGAAGACGCGGTAGTCCCAGGGCTCGAGGTCGAGAACGAGATCCTCGCCCAGTTCCACGGAGTCACCACTGAAGTAGTCGCGGTAGGTTCCGTGGAAGAGCGAGTCGGCAAAGGTGGTCGCGACGGCGTCCGGCGAGAAATTGAACACGGCGAACACCTTGTCGGTGTCGTTGCGCCGAACGAAGCTCAGAACCGTGGCCTTGGCGGAGTTGGGCACCCGAACCATTCGTGCTCCCCACGGAGCGTTCCGCAGCGCCGTGTTCGCGTGTTTGAGCGCGAAGAGGCGACGGTACAGCTCACCGTTCGGGTGGTCCCGCCACTCGATCGGATCCCTCTCGAAGAACGACAACCGTTTGTCGTAACCTGCCTCCTGACCGTTGTAGACCAGCGGCATTCCCTCGCTGATGACCGACAGCACCATGGCCGCCTGCAGGCCATCGCCGAACTGCTCGAACTCCGTGCCCTCCCAGGCGTTCTTGTCATGGTTGCTCACGAACAGCATGCGCTGGGCTTCGGGGGGCCAGAACTTGGAGTTCCAGGCGTAGTAGACCTCCAGTGCTGAGCAGTCGAGCAGGCCACCGCAGATGCGGTGGACGGTGTCGTTCCAATGCCACGAATAGGTCATGTCGAACGCGCCGGCATGCAGTTCCTTGGACTCCCATTCCGCCAGCATGAATATCGGCTTGATCTTCTCGAGTTCAGCCCTGGCGGTCTCCCAGAAGTCGACGGGCACGAAACCTGCCACGTCGCAGCGGTAGCCGTCGATGTCGGCCTCACGAACCCAGTAGCTCAGCGCACCGGTCATGTACTCCCGCAGCGCTGGGTCGTGGTAATCAAGATCGATGATGTCGTCCCAGTCCCACCACGGCGTCGGGCAGAAGTCGCCCTTCCAATCGCGCAGGTACCACTCCGGGTGTTCGGTGGTCAACGGGTTGTCCCACGCGGTGTGGTTGGCGACCCAGTCGAGGATGACGTGCATCCCCAGCTCGTGAGCGGCGGTGACGAAGGCCCGGAGATCGTCGAGCGTGCCCAGTTCGGCGTTGACGCCGAAGTAGTCCTTGACCGCGTACGGGCTCCCCAGCCGTCCCTTGCGGTTCACCTCACCAATGGGATGGATCGGCATGATCCACAGGATGTCGACGCCCAGATCCTTGAGTCTCGTGAGCTCGCTCTCGGCCGCGCGGAAGGTGCCTTCCTGAGTGAATTGGCGGGTGTTGATCTGATAGATCGTGGCGTTTGCGGTCCACTCCGGGTGAGAGACCCGGACGAAGGGAATCGGCTGGTACTTGTTGGAAGGCACGGTGGACCTCTCTGCTGGGGATCGCGACGAGACCGGAGCGCGATCAGACTATCTCCGCGGGTCGGGCGATGGTCAGCGAGTCGAGAACGCCCCTGGAGGGCCCGGCAGGACGAGCCGACGCCGCGCCCAACGGGTCCTGCCCCGCGTCCTGCTCGCCAACGAGCGGTCGTCGGGTGTTGGCTGGATACCAGGACCGACGAGGAGGCCCCATGGCGGTGGAAGCGTTCGTGACATTCGTGCACGTGCACGTGACCGAGGGCGGTGAGGACGACTTCCTCGCCGCGTCGAGGGCCAACGCGGAGAACTCGCGCCGGGAGCCGGGCGTCACCCGGTTCGACGTGCTGCAGCAGATCGACGACCCGACGCGGTTCGTGCTGGTCGAGGGGTACGTGTCCGAGGACGCCGTGGCGGCGCACCGCCGGACGGACCACTACGCCTCCTGGCGCGCCGCCGTCGACGCCATCATGGCCGAGCCGAGGCAGGCGACGAGGTACGTCACCAGCTGAGGCCGTCGAGCATCCGGGTTGGCCTCCTCGCCGTCGCTCGACCGTGGGGCGACGGCGTCCCGGATCTGCCACGGTGGAAGGAACTGGCCCGGGTCGACGGGAGACGAGGACGTGAACGAGATCATCGAGACACCTGAGTACAGCTTCGCTGTTGTGGGCGCCGGTTGGCGCACCTTGTTCTACCGGCGCGTTGCCGCCGCTCTCGGCGAGCGGTTTCACCTCACGGGGGTGGTGACGCGCTCGCCGGCCCGTGCCGCGGAGGTCGAGGCCGCGTGGGGGGTCGCCGCCTACCCGAACGTCCACGCCCTGGTCGAGGCCCACCGCCCCGATTTCGTCGTCCTTTCCGTGCCCCGCGACGCCACCGTCGCCTGGTTGGAGACGCTGACCGATGCGGGGCTCCCGGTGCTGTGCGAGACGCCGCCCGCCGGCGACCTCGACGGTCTTCAGCGGGTCGGCGGGCTGATCGCGCGGGGAGCGCGGGTTCAGGTCGCCGAGCAGTACCAGTACCAGCCCCTGCACGCGGCGCGCCTCGCGGTGACCGACGGCGGTCTCATCGGTGATGTCTCGATGGCGTCGCTGGCCGTGTGCCACGACTATCACGCGTTCAGCCTGATGCGCCGCCATCTGCGGATCAGCGACGAACCCGCGACGATCCGCGCCACCGTTGTGCGCTCGAGCGTCGAGGCCGGATTCACCACGTCGGGGCCGCGGCGTGAGCGCGGGACGGTCGAGGAGACCCGCACCGTGGGCTTCGTGGACTTCGGGGACAGGCTCGGCGTCTACGACTTCGCCGGCGAGCAGTACTTCTCCTACATCCGGGTTCCCCGGGTCGATCTGCGAGGTGGCAGCGGTGAGATCGCCGATCGGGACGTCCGCCGGTTGACCGGCCTCGACGAGCCCACCACGCAGGAACTCCGGCGCGAGCAGACGGGATCGGAGGGCGACCTCGGCGGCTACTCGCTGCGGGGCATCTCGCTCGGTGACCGGTGGGTCTATCGCAACCCGTTCGCCGGCGCCCGGTTGTCCGACGACGAGATCGCGGTCGCCACGTCGATGGAACACATGGGCCGGTACACGCGCGGCGGCCCCTCGTTCTACGGCCTGGCGGACGCGTCGCAGGATCACTACCTCTCCCTGTTGCTCCATCAGGCGGCCGCCACCGGCGAACTCGTCCGCACGGAGCCGCAGCCGTGGGCCGACGCCCTGCTCGATCCGGCGGCGGTCGGAGGTTCCCCCTTGGGGCTGGTCGTCGAGGATCGCGGGACGAGCGCCGGCCGGTTGTGACGACGGCGGAGTTCCTTGTCAACCGGTCCCGCGCACGCCACTTTGCCGGGGAGCATTAGGTTGACCTAACCTTCCCTGGGGCGCCTGCGAACGGGAGGAACACCGATGAGCGAAGCTCGCACGCTGATCCTGGGCGCCATCGCCGGGATGACCATCCTGCTCGGCCTGCCCCTGGGACGGCTCCGCCGTCCCGCACCCGGACTGCGTCAGTTCCTCAACGCCGTGACCGTGGGGATCCTGGTCTTCCTGGTGTGGGACGTGCTCTCCCATGCCATCGAACCGGTCGACGCCGCGCTGGCGAACCTGCACGATCACCGGGCCGGTGTCGCTCCGGTCATCGGCTTCGGCACCCTGTTCTTCGCCGGGATCGGGGTGGGCCTGGTCGGCCTGGTCTACTACGAGCGGTTCCTGACCCGCAGTTCCCGCAGATTCGCCCCCGGCGCGATGGTCACGGGGGAGGCTGCCGCGCGACGCTGGGCGGTATCCGGCTGGTCGTCGGCGCGGCAACTGTCCCTGTTGATCGCGGTCGGGATCGGACTGCACAACTTCGCGGAAGGCCTCGCCATCGGCGGCAGCGCGGCCCGCGGCGAGATCGGCCTGGCGACACTGCTGATCGTCGGTTTCGGACTGCACAACGCCACCGAAGGCTTCGGCATCGTCGCACCCCTGGCAGCACAGGCCGAACGTCCCAGCTGGGCGTTCCTGCTGACGATGGGCGCCATCGGGGGCGGCCCGACGTTCCTCGGCACCCTCATCGGTCACCGGTTCACGAGCGATGCCCTGAGCGTGGTCTTCCTGACCCTTGCCGCCGGCTCCATCCTGTATGTGGTGATCCAACTCCTCGGAGTCGCCCACAAGCTCGGACGCCGCGAACTGCTCGTCTGGGGGGTCTTCCTGGGCCTGGTCGCCGGCTTCGCCACCGACATGATCGTCACCGCCGGGGGCGCCTAGACCCGCTGTGGTTGTGCTCGCGACCCGGCCCCGAGCAGACCGCGCGACCGGGTCGCGCCGACCGGGGCAGGCTCAGCGAATCTCCTGGACGCGGATCTGATTGCCTGCCGGGTCGCGGAACGCACAGTCGCGCATCCCGTAGGGCTGCCGGGTCGGCTCCTGAATCACCTCGACGTCAGCGGCCTGAACCTTCTCGAAGACCTCGTCGAGGTCGGGGGTCGCCAGCAGGATCCATCCGAAGGTCCCCTTGGCCATCATCTCGGAGATCGTCCGGCGCTCGTCGGCGGTGATCCCCGGATCGGTGGCGGGCGGGGCGAGCAGGATCGAAGTGTTCGGCTGGCCCACCGGCCCGACAGTGATCCAGCGCATCGTGCCCTGGCCGACGTCCTGGCGCACCTCGAAGCCGAGGACATCGCGGTAGAACGCGACCGAGGCGTCCGGGTCGATGTGAGGCAGTGCACTGGCATGAATCGTGAGTTCCATGTCGATCACGCTAGGACCCGGGGGCGAGTCGGGCTTCTCGATTCCTGACCGGTTTGCTCACTTGTCGCGCGATGCACGGCAGCATGCCCTCGATCACGTCGGCGCCCCGATCCCGATACACGCTCGGCGGCACCCCCACAAGTTCACAGAACCGCGTGCTGAAGGTGCCCAGGGACGAGAACCCGACCTCGAAGCACACGTCGGTGACGCGCAACTCCCCGATCAGCAGCAGCGCCATGGCCCGCTCGATCCGCCGGGTCATGAGGTACTGGTACACCGACTCGCCGTACGCTCCCCGGAACTGCCTGCTCAGGTGGCCCGCCGACATGTGGACGCCGACAGCGAGCCCTTCGACGTCGAGCGGTTGGGCGAACTCGCGGTCGATCCGGTCCCGCACCCGCCGCAGCAGCGCGAGGTCGCGCAGGCGCGCGTCAGCGCTCGACGTGGTGGCCGTCCCCCCGACAGCATCGGCGCCGGCCGATGTTGTCGGGAACCCGCCGCTGAGCGCCGTCGGGTTCCGAACGGTCGACGCGCCCGCTCGGGCCGAATCTCCGCCGGCCATCGCGGTCAGGACACGTCCTTCCGGGTGAACGTGAGGTGTGTAACCCCGCTGGGGGAGGAGACGGCCTCGATGTCAAAGCCCGCCTCGAGACCCTCCAGCCCGTCCCAGAGACGGACGCCGCGGCCCAGCACCATCGGCACCTGGACGAGGTGCATGTGGTCGACGAGCCCGGCCGCAAGGAATTCGCGGACGACCGTCGGTCCACCCCCGATCCGGACGTCGAGGCCGCCCGCCGCGGCGCGCGCGGTCTCCAGGGCTTCGGCCGGGGCCAGGTCGACGAAGTGGAAGGTCGTCCCCCCGTCCATCACCAGGGACGGCCGCGGGTGATGGGTGAGCACGAAGGTGGGGGTGTGGAACGGCGGGTTCTCGTCCCACCAGCCCTTCCAGTCGGGGTCGTCGTGCCAGCCCGGGGGGCCGAACTTGTGGGCACCCATGATCTCGGCCCCGATGCCGTCGCTGTGGCGCTGCGCGAAGGCGTCGTCGACGCCGGCCATTCCCTCGGGGTCCCAGAACCGGGTTCGGAACATCCAGTCGTGCAGCCGGTGACCAGCGTGCCCGAACGGTGCGTCGAGCGACTGGGGCTCGCCGGTGGCGAAGCCGTCGACAGAGATCGACAGGTTGTGGATCCGGGTGCGGGACATTTCACTCCTCGACGGTGGGTGCGCCGGGGGGACAGCCCTCCACTCGGGGTCGGCCCGGCACGTCGCGATGCTAATCCCCGCGGGACTGCGGCGCAGCGGTTCGCCGGTTCGATTCGGCATCGCGGGGGACGCGTCGGCTGACAGGCTCACGAACCGCCGGCACGGTGGGTCCGCCCATCTCAGGCGGCCTGCCGTTGGGCGTCCTCGTCGAGAACCGCGGACTGGATCTGCTCCAGCCCCCGGCCCTTCGTCTCGGGCACCTTGGCGAGGAAGAAGACGAAGGCGAGCACCAGCCAGGAGACGGGGCCCAGGCCGACGGCGAACCCGGCGATGTACACGGGGAGCCCGACGAGGTCCGGGTACGGCGCGTGGTGCTGGATCGTCGAGAACGAGAAGCAGACCTCCAGTACGACGAGGGCGACGGTGAGCGCCGCCATCGCGGTGAGCAGGAGCCTGCAACGACCGATGTGGTCGCGCAGGAGGTCGGCGACGATCGTGAACACCACGGTGGTGATGTCCACAACTGCTGGCAGATCGTCAGGGCCGGGCCGATGATCAGCGGTGGACGCAGTCTGGGCGTCACGAGGTCCCGTGCCCTCGATTCCGCCTCGCGTTGGTTCGCCTGCACGATGTCGTCGAATTCGGCGTCGATGCGCTGCGCGGCGCGATCGGTCCGCAGGTGTTCGAGCACCTTCCGGGCACGCTGCTCCTGGCCGTTGAGTGTGAGCCAGCGGGGAGTTCGCGGCACCGTGAGGATGCCCACGGCGAGTGCGGCGTCGGGGATGACCGCGACGCCGAGCATCCAGCGCCAGTTGCCGGAACGCTCTGGAAGAGGAGGCCGACGATGGCGGCGAGAAGGATCCCCGAAGTCACCGCCTCCGCGTGGCGTCGACGTCGTCGCGCGGGATCACGCGAATGGTGCAGATCCTCGATCAGCTGATCGCGCTGATCATTGCTCGGGTCCGGATGGGAGTCGCTGCCGACGCTTGTCATGGGCGCCTTCCCCGCGGCCGAGCGTCGGGGGGCCGACCTCGAGGGGTCCCTGACCCGACCGGGAACACCTGGATGTTCATCGACCGGGGGTTTGGGTGCTGCCACGAACCCGCCCCCGGCCGCGACGAACCGTGATCTCTCTCGCGAGTTCTGCATTCAGCTGTCCCTTTGCCTATCGCCAGCGATCGATCCCCCACAGGGATCACCACGTCCAACGGGGTGGAGGTGAGGGCGAAGGCCACCACGTAAAGGGTGGTGTGAAAGCGGAGACCACGAGGAACAGGCGTGCCGGGGGAGATGCCCTCGTGAGCCTGACGGACGTGGGCTCTGGTCCTGCGGCTCGAGTGGTTCGAGGGGCGCGGCGGTGGGCGTGGGATTGCGCGGGGTCGCGGGGGCACATCACGCGGTGTCCCGGAACGTCCGGGTCACGACAGATCGGGAGGACCAGCGATGACCACCACCCGATTCCAGGACTTTCCGCTCGCGGACCAGGATCGCGCCGGGGACGGCGGCGCCGCCGATCGACGGGTCCGACGCTGGGCCGGCGCCGAGGACGGCCCGACGGCCCGTCACCGGGACGCCCACGTCTGGTGCGACGGTGACCACCCCGACAACGTCACCGCCTACAAGCTGCTCATCGTCGACATCATCGACGGGCGCCTCGGCCCGCTCACAGCCCGTGGCGGGCCCTGCTGTCGGCCTCCTGGGCGCGGAACTGGGCGAAGCGGGGCAGGAACTTGTCCCAGTCGATGAGGTGGGCGTCGATCTCGGGGCCGTCGATGCAGGCGTGCTTGCGGATCGGCTTGCCGTCGACGACGACTGGCACCATGCAGGCCCCGCACATGCCGGTGGCGTCGACCATGATCGAGTTGAGCGAGGCGACCGTCTTGACGCCGTACGGCCGGGTCAGGTCGCTGACGGCGCGCATCATCAGCGGCGGGCCGATCGCCACGACCTCGGCCACCGGACGGGCCGGGGTGCCGGCCAGGGCGGCGTCCAGCAGATCCTGCAGCGGTCCGGTGACGAAGCCCTCCCGGCCGAAGGTGCCGTCGTTGGTGGTGTAGATGATGTCCAGGGTGTCGGGGAACCGGGCGCGCAGGCGTTCGACCCGCTCATCGGGGCCGGTCCAGAACAGCAGGTCCCTGGAGCGGAACCCGGCGATCAGCGTCACGTGGTTGCCGAGGAACAGGTGCTCGCGCATGATCGGGTAGACCGGGGGCAGGCCGAGCCCGCCGGCGGCGAACACCACGGTGCGGTCGGGGCCGTAGTATTCCAGGTCGCTCGGACGCCCCAACGGCCCGGCGATGCCCGCGAATGCGTCGCCCACCCGCATCTGGTTGATCTCGATGCTGCTGGTGCCCATGCCCTGCACGCACAGCGAGATGGTGCCGGCGTCCGCATCCCAGTCGGCCAGGGTGAGCGGGACCAACTCGCCGGTGTCCCACGGCAACACCCGTACGAACTGCCCGGCGCGGGCGGCCATGGCGATGAGCGGGGAGTGGACGGTGAACTCCTCGATCCCGTCGGCCAGGTGGGCCTTGGTCACGATCGTCTGCGCGGTCGAGGCGCGCTCGGTGTAGGCCTCGGCCCGGGCGACCATCGCCCGGATGCGGTCGGGCGGCACGTCGATGTGACCGACGATCTCGCGCGCGGCGGCCTGCCCGTCGCCGGCGGCATTGATGGCGGTCGAACCGCCGCGGGTGGCGTCCCCCCCGGAGTAGACGCCGGGCATCGAGGTCAGCTGCGAACCCGCCGCGGCGAGATCGATGGTGCCCCACGTGCTGATCCGCAGATCCGGCTCCGAGTCGCGGATGATCGGGTTCGACGTGTTGCCGAGGGCCATGATCACCAGGTCGGCCGGGATCGTCTCGGTGCGCCCGGTGCTGATCGGACGCCGCCGGCCGGACTCATCGGCCTCCCCCAGTTCGATCACGTCGAGGGTGGCGGCGGTGACGAAGTGGGTCTGCGGGTCGCCCACGAACTCGATGGGCGAGCGCAGCACCATCAGGTCGACTCCCTCTTCGAGGGCGTGTTCGAGTTCCTCGACCCGGGCGGGCATCTCGGTGCGGGTGCGGCGGTAGACGAGGGTGACGTGCCCGCCCAGCCGCTTGGCGGTGCGGGCGGCGTCCATGGCCGTGTTGCCCCCGCCGATGACGATCACCCGCCTCCCCTCGATCACCGGCAGCGGGGTCTCGTAGTCGGAGCGCAGGCCCTGCATGAGGTTCACCCGGGTGAGGAACTCGTTGGCGCTCATCACCGAGTTGAAGTGCTCGCCGGGCACGTTCATGAACCGCGGCAGTCCGGCTCCGGTGCCGACGAACACCTTCCAGAAGCCGTTGGCCTTGAGCTGTTCCAAGGTGGCGGTCTTGCCGACCACGAAGTTGGACACGAAGCGACCGCCCAGCAGCCGGATCTTGCCGACCACGTCGTCGACCAGCTCGTTGGGCAGCCGGAACTCGGGGATGCCGTACCGCAGCACCCCACCGAGCGCGTGGAACGCCTCGAACACCGTCACCGGGAATCCCTCGGCGGCCAGAAGGTAGGCGTTGATCAGCCCGGACGGGCCCGACCCGACGATCGCGACCGGCGGTTTGGTGGCCGCGGTCCACGGGTCGACGTGCTGCGCGAAGCGGACCGCGTCGCCGCCCGGGTTGACCAGCTTCTCCCGCTCCGGCAGGAACCACTCCACCTGCCCGATGGCGATCGGCGTCCGGGTGAGGATGCACACGCCCTGGCACTGGTTCTCCTGCGGACACACCCGTCCGGTGACGTCGGGCAGTGGGTTGATCCTCTCGATCAACTCCAGCGCCTCGCGGAACCGGCCGGTGCCGACCAGCTCCATCATCTGCGGGATGTGGATCCGCACCGGGCAGCCGCCCGTAATCCGGTCGGGCTCGCCCGGACGGTTGAGGTGGATGCCGACCTCGCACGGCTTTTCGGCGCACTGCTTGTCGCGCAGCGCCTCCAGCCACACGAACAGGTCGACGTCGCCGGCGGTGTAGCCGAGCTTCATGTACCCCAGGTAGCCCTGGTTGACCAGCTCGAAGTCGTGATCGCGCTCGCCCGGCTCGCGGATGTAGGGCGGAATCGCGTTGTCGGCCGGCCAGTCGACCGACAGCCCGGTGAACATCGGGTAGCGCTCGGACAGGTGGGCGTCGAGCGCTCGGATGAACTTGCGCTTCATCCCGAGTGGCAGCGCCCAGATGAACCGCATCAGGATCCTGGACGCGTCGTCGGCCCGGCGCAGCGAGTCCCACAGGGTGACGGTGAACTCCGGCGAGAGGTCGGGCTGGGCGAACTGCCAGGCGACCGCCTGCATGCCCTCGGAGATGAACACGTCGCGGAATTGGCCCGGGTCGGCCTGCAGCCGCCGCTTGAGGATCTCGAGTTGCTGGTCCAGCAGCGGGCTCTGCTCGGTGAGCTGATCGGTCATGGCAACCTGCCTCGTGGGTGATCCGCGCTAGTGGATGATCTCGGCGTCGCAGGTGGCCTTCACCCGGGCGATCCGCTTCTCCATGTCGGGGGTGATCTCGACCTTGTCCAGGGCCCCGGGGATCATCCGGGCCACCGAGCGGGACTGCCCGTCGACGACGATCCGCGTCGACTCGAACAGCTGCGGGAGCTCCTGATAACAGGTGCCGCAGTCGTTGCACAACGCCATGTTGCTCTCGGCCAGCACGATCGGGGCCGGACTCGTCACCGCGCCGCGGGCGGCCGGCTCGGCGGCCGGAGCCGCGGTCGCGCCGGAGCGCACCGACAGGGTCAGCGCCGAGGCCACCCCCGCGCCGGACGATCGGCCGGCGCCGGCGAGCTCGGACATCGCGCGGGCGATGTCGTCGAGTCCGGCGTCGCGGGCGGCGACCGCCTCCTCGTACCGTGCCCGCAGTTCGGCAACCTCGCGCGCGTGCACCGCGGTCAGCTTCCCCACGTGCACTCCGGCCAGGTATTGCAGCTGCTGCCAGTGGCGCCGCCGGTCGTCGACCAGGTGCACGATCGCCGGGTCGCAGGCGACCCTGATCAGGTGCTGGTCCTCGTCGGTGGCGTAGATGAACGGCACGCTCGCGGCTCGCCGGTCGTCGGGCAGGTCCACGTACTCGTGGATCGACACCGCGACCCCCTCCTGCTCGGCGCTCAGCCGGTGGAAGTGCTTCTTGAACCGGGTCTCGCCGAGCGCGAACTCTGCGGGGGTGACGGGGGTCTCCATGAGGTGCAGGGCGCCGTCGGCGTCCCGGTACTCGAGGGTGGTGGTTGCCCACGTCTCCTCGATCGACGGGTTGCCCTCCAGCGAGAACCGCTCGTGCAGCGTCGTCCCGCGCCGGGGGTCGTGCACGAACAGCGGGTTCATCCGGGACTCCACCGCCAGCTTCGCCCGGGCGGCCGACGCCGATTCGGGGATGCCGTGCTCGGCACCGCACGGGGTGTAGACGTCCATCAGCGCCGGACCGTCGACGGTGAGGAACTCCATCGTGTTGGTGAGGTAGTGGTTCTGATACGCCGTGGAGGCCGAGCAGACGAACACATTCGGATGGAACGCGGCCAGCAGGCTGATCTCTTTGCGGCCCTCGTGCTTGCCCTCATTGGCCGTACCCACGCGGGACAGGTCGGAGTCCTGTCCGGTGAAGCTGGCCGTCGAGGTCTGCCCGCCGGTGTTGGAGTAAACACCCGAGTCGAGCACCACCATCTTCACGGGGGTGTCGCTCGCCAGGATTCGTGACATCGCACCGAAGCCGATGTCGTAGGACGCACCGTCCCCGCCGATGGTCAGTACGGTGGGCATCAACGCCCGCTCCTCGGGGGTGAACCGATCCCAGTGCAGGTCGGCCAGCTGCCGGTCGTGGATGCTCGGGTCGTAGGAATCGTTGAGCTCGAGGTCTGCGGTACGCAGCGCCCGGACGTCGTCGACGAGTTGTGCGGCGACGCCCTCGTAGATGCCCTTGGCGAGCGGTTGGGTGTCCTGGAACAGCGAGTTCACCCACGGGTCGGTGAAGTTGTTGTAGGGCATGGTCGAGGCGTAGACGCTGGAGCAGCCGGTCGCGTTCGCCACGATCGTCGACGACGGACCGTCGCCGGTGGGCCCGCCCTCGTACAGGTACAGCCGCTGGTCGAGCCGCGCGATGGTGCGCTCGATCCGCTGGCGGCGCTCGGTCTCGTCGGCGCCGAGGGATTCCAGCTTGGCGACCAGGCGGGCGAGAAGGGCGTCCAGTTGCTTGCGGTGCAGCTTGCGGCGCTGGTCTCCCAGGGCGTGCGAGGCCGACATGACCAGCCGGGTCGCGGTGACCTCACCGCACCCCCGGCAACCGCCGTGCCCGCCGGTGGTGGCGTAGAAGTTGTCGTGGTCGAGAATCAACCGTTTGGTGTCCCCGCCCGGATCGACGGCACCCTCGAAGTATCGGTCGGGTGTGTTCGGGGCCTTGGTGAGGAACTCGAAGCGGTCCTGCAGCATCGTCAGGGTGCCCGGATCCTGGTCGCGGGAGGTCAGCGCACCGGGGCCGCACACCTCGACGCACTCGAGGCAGCCCGTGCACTTCCACGGGTCGATCGTCGCGGCGAACAGCCCACCGGTGCCCGGCTGCTCGGACTCCATCGCATCGAAGAACGGACGGGTGCGCGCGACCGGGTAGGTGGCCAGCACGTCGACCACTTTTGCCAGGTTGCGCTGCAGCGACGGCTGGTCGTCGTCGATGCCTCCGGCCGCCCGGGCCACCGCCTCGTGGAACGGGAGGTGGTCCTTCGTGTGCCGGTAGGCGTCGCGGACCCGTTCGGCCAGTCCGTACACCTCATGCGTGAGCGCCTCGATCTGGGCGGGTGTCGCGTCCACCTGAGCGATCGCGGTGAGCAGCAGGTCGTGGAGTTCGTGCACGGTGTTGGGGATCGCGGCGTCCGGGCAGACCAGCGCGCACTCGAGGCAGCCGGTGCACGGATCGGGATCGAAGATCGGCACGGTGCGGCGGAACAGGCCCTTGTCCTTGAAGGTCGCACTGCCGGGCGGCATGAACAAGCCGGCTCCGGGCAGCACCGGCCACTCGCCGATGGTGCCCTCGCGGAACGGCCGGGCGGCCAGGTCTTCGTAGTAGACGGGGTCGAACAGGCCGCTGGAGCGGGCCGCGGTGGCGGTGCCGCACATCGCCGCCGAGGTGGCGACCGAGCGGATCAGCATCGGCTCGCCCTTGACGTCGACCGCCTGCAGGTCGGGGTCGGCGTAGTCGACCAGCCGGGCCGCCTGGATGCCGCCGCGGATGACCGCCATGTTGCCCTCGACGACGGCCTCGCCCAAGCGGCCGAACTTCTTCTCGATCTGCTGCTGCACCTTCTGCAGGATCGCCTCCTCGGAGGCGCCCTCGGACACGGCGTCCAGGTGTGCGGCGACCGCGCCGATGAACGCGATGCCCATCATCCGGGTCTCGAGGTCGGGGGTCGGCGCGTGCTTTTTGGCCACCGAGAACGCGTCGATGATGACGAACTTGATCTGGCGCTCCCGGAGGGTCCGCCGGGCGTGGCGGGGCAGTTCCCGCCAGACCTGGGCCGGGCTCAGGTCGGACTGGAGGATGAAGGTGCCGCCGTCGACCAGGCCCTTGAGCGGGTTGGTGTGCACGAAGGCCTTGTGGTCGGGGCTGATCACCACCTCGACCTCTTCGAGTTCGGCATTGGTGAGCAGCACCGGATCGGGGCTGAGGGTGATGTAGTAGTTGGTCGGGGCCCCGGACTTCTCCGACCCGTACTTGGGCGCTGATTTGGAGTGCATGCCCAGGACGCCGGCGAGGATGTCGGTGAGGAGCTTGCCGGTGGCGATGGTGCCGTAGCCTCCGACCGAGTGGAACCGGATGCGCAGGGCCTTGTCGGGCAGCAGGTTCGGGTTGGGCTCGGTGGGCAGCGACATCAGTTCGGTCTCGGGGTAGGCCGAGCGCAGCGTGTCCTGAAGCTCTCGCATCCTGCCGTCGGCGTCCTCATCGAAGAAGGTCGAGCCCAGGTAGATCAGGGGTGCCGGAGCGCCGCCGACCGTGTCGGCCATGTTCTTGTAGGCGGCGATCAGGTGGCGCGGCTGCAGGTCGTGGCCGCCGAGCCCGAAGATCGCGGTGGTGATCTCGGGCATCCGCGTGAGCGGTTCGATGCCGGGGTGACGCACGCCGTCGACGTTGTCGTTGGCGCGATACAGCGCCTGGATGACCGCGGCCGTGAGGTTGAGCTGGTCGGAGCGTTCGAGCACCGTCACCGCCCGGGCGCCTTTGAGGGCGGCGACCAGTTCGGCGTCGGGGAAGGGGTGCAGCAACTTGACCGCCACCAACCCGGCCCTGATTCCCTGGGCGCGCAGGTAGGGGAGCACGGCGCGGACGTCGTCGACGACCGACCCCAGGCCGACCATGATCACGTCGGCGTCGTCGCAGTCGTAGGCCATCACCGGGTGGTAGATGCGTCCGGTGAGGTCTGCGTACTCGGCCATCGCCTGCCGGGCCAGGCGCGGCACCGCCGAGGCGAAGTGGGTGCGATGGTCGACCGCACCGGCCTGGAAGTCGGGTTGGTTCTGCACGGGCCCGGTGAGGCCGGGGTTGTTGACGTCGACCAGCGCCGGGACCAGTTGGCGGGTGCCCTTCCGGTGCGCGTTCACCCACTGGCGCCGCCAGCTGCCGTGCAGTTCCTCGGGCACCCAGACCAGCGTCTGCGGGACGAGGTCGCCGGCGTTGTCAGCCTCGATCTCATCGCCCTTGGCGCTCAGGAAGGACCGCAGGACGTCGGCGTCCCCAGGATCGAACTCGCCGGCCTGCCGGGTGAGGTATTCGCCGAGCTGGAAGACCCGGCCCTTGGCGCCGAAGAGCATCTCCTGCGCGACGGTGGGGCAGGGGATCCGCCCGGTGGGGTCGCCGAGGTATTCGCGCAACAGATCCGGCTCGGGAAGACGGGCTTCGGACAGCATGTGGCTGGTGGCGAAGCCGTCCATGGCATTGGCCACCGGGATCAGCGACAGCGCCGACGTGCGGTAGGCGATCGCAGCCAGGTCGGCGGCCTCCTGCGGGTTGGAGCCGAACAGGATGGTGTAGCCGGACGACATCAGCGCGTAGACGTCGTCGTGGCCGGCCATCACGTTGAGGGAGTGCTTGGACACCACGCGCGCGGCGATCTGCAGCACGAAACCGCCGATCTTCTTGCCGACCGTGACGAAGTGGGATTCCATCGCGTAGAGGATGCCCTGGCTGGAGGAGGCGTTGGAGACGTACTGGCCGCCGGTGAGGGCGGCTCCCAGCGCTCCGGACTGGGCCGAGTGTTCACCCTCGGGCTCGAAGAAGAACGGGTGCCTGCCCCACACGTTGCGTCGGCCCTCGGCGCGGGCGGCCTCGTAGAGTTCGGAGATCTCGGTGGACGGGGTGATCGGGAAGCCGATGACGCCCCCGCAGACGTGGCTCATGACGTGGGCCACCGCCCCGTTGCCGTTGATCACCACCGGCTCGCCCGGGAACCGGGGGGCGGTGGTCTTCGGCGCTGACGCCGGTGCGCTCGTCGTCTGGGTCATTGCCTGCTCCCTCGCAGATGCATTGCCCGGACGGGGTGATGTCGCGGCGACACCGGTGTGCCGGGAAGTCGCCTCGTTCGGTGGTTCATGTCTATCAGGTGGTGGGCGCACTGGAATTCCCGGGGCCCCGACGCGCGCCAGGTTCGGTGGACGCGGCTGGTCGGCTTGCGGGAGTCGGACTCGATCGCCGTTGTGGCGCGCGTTCGGGGGTCGATCCGGACAGCGTCCCGGGCGATCCGATCACGGATCCCGCCGCGGACGGCGCTCCACCAGGTGTGCCGCGGGGCGCAATGGGCGAGGCACGGCAACGCGCCCCCCGACCACTCGGGAGGCATCGATCACCGCGGGGCCCGGCAGCGGCGTCGAGGCCGGGGTCATCGGGAAGCAGTCGAGCCGGCGAGCACCCGGTTGGGCGGGCTCACGACAGATCGGAGCCGGCCGTCAGACGGCCGGCTCCGATCATCGTCGCGTTCTCAGGGTCGGTGTCACCCGGCCGTCGTGGGGTCCCAGCCCTCTGGGAGTGGGTTGACTGCGGGTGCCGCGGACGTCACCGCCACCGTCTCGCCACTGGCGATGGATTCCTCCACGGCGAGCATGATGTCGAGGACGTGGAAGGCCAGGTCGGCCTGGAGCCGTGGGCGGAGCCCCGCGGCCCGTGACCGGACGATGTCGACGACGCCGATTCCCCGGCCGTTTCCGGCCGCCTCCACCGTGGTGGTGTTGGTGGCCTTGCCGCCGGCGTGGGTGGTGATCGAGCCGCCGAAGACATTGGGGTCGGGTGCGACGATGGTGCCGGTGCTGCCCTGGAACTCCAGGACCCCGGCGCGTGCCTGGCCGGAGTCGAAGGAGAACAGGCACACCGAGGAGGCACCCGACGCGTGCCGCAGCAGCACGTTGGCGGTGGTCGGGACCGTCACCTGGAAGTCGGTGCCCGCCTTGGGTCCGGCCATGACCGTCCGCACCTCCCTCGCCTTGCCGCCGGCCGCGGTCACCGAGGTGACCGGCCCGAGGCCGAGGACCAGCGACGTGAAGTAGTACGGGCCGATGTCCAGCACCGGCCCGGCGCCGGTCTGGAACAGGAACGCGGGGTCCGGATGCCACAGGTCCGGCCCGGGCACCTGCATGATCGCGAGTCCCGCCATCGGGCGTCCGATCGACCCGTCGCCGACCGACCTCAGGGCCGCCTGGATGCCCGGGCCGAGGACGGTGTCGGGGGCGCAGCAGACCCACAGCTGGCGTTCGGCGGCCTCGTCCAGCAGCGCTCGTGCCGCGGCACGGTTGAGGCCCAGCGGCTTCTCGCTCCAGACGTGCTTGCCGGCGCGGATCGCCTGGAGCGACACGTCGACGTGCACTTCCGGGGGCGTGATGTTCACCACGATCTCGACCTCGGGCAGGGTGACGACGGTTCCCGCGCCGCCCCAGGTGGGGACGCCGAACTTCTCCGCCTGGGCCTGTGCCCGCTCCGGGATGAGGTCGTCGATCGCCACCACCGTGACGTCGGGGTAGGTGGTGAGGTTGGTGAGGTACTGCGTCGAGATGTTCCCGGCCCCGACGATGCCGACTCCGACGGCCATCAGCGGGCCGCCTTCAGGTACTCGATGCTGCGTCGCACCTCGTCGATCGGGTCCGCGCCGGCGAGGTCGAACTCGAGCACCCAGGTGCGGTTCGGTGATGCGTCCAGGATCGGGGGAATGTCCATCCTGCCCTCGCCCAGCACCACGTTGATCGCGTCGGATCGCGACGGTTCCAGTGGGCCGTCCTTGACGTGCAGGTGGGTGATCCGCTCGCCGTAGCTGTCGAACAGCCCGGTCACGCTCCGCCCCCCGGCCACGGCCCAGTAGGTGTCCACCTCGAGCACGACCCGCTCGTCAAGCAGCGAGACGAAGAAGTCGTAGGCCGGAACCCCGTTCACGTCGGGAGCCCGGAACTCGAAGTCGTGGTTGTGGTAGCCGAGCGCCACCCCGGCGCCGGCGAACCGGTCGACCTGCGCGTTCAGCCCGGCCGCGGCCCCACGGATCCCGTCCGCGGTGTTCCAGGCGTCCCGGTCGGTACTCGGCAGGAACACCGTCTTCACTCCGAGGGCGGATGCCGCCGCGAGCACCCCCTCGGGGTTCTTGGTCACGCCGGCGTGGGCGCTGCCGGCCTTCAGGCCGTGCTCCGCCAGTGCCTGGGGGAGCCAGTCGAAGTTCTCGATGCCGAAGGGCTCGACTTCGTCGAGGCCCATCGTCGCCAACGCGGCCAGTGTTGCGTCGCGATCGGCCGCCAGCTGGTCGCGCAGTGTGTACAGCTGAAGACTCAACGTGGTCATCACGCCTCCTCGTGGTCCAGGAACTTGCGGCTCGCCTCGACGGCGTCGAACAGGTCGCCGCCGTAGTAGGCGTCGTACTCGACGATGGCGAACTCGAGCGCCGAGGCGGCGGCGAGCGCCTCGGCGAGGGGCACGACCCCCTGCCCGGCGGGCACCTGGTCGGCCGGCGGGTAGGCCTTGATCGCCTCCGCGTCGAGCGTGCCGTCCTTGACGTGGACGGCGACGACCCGATCGCCCAGTCGCTTCACCAGCGCCACCGGATCGACACCCCCGCGGGCCACCCAGTACAGGTCGACCTCCAGCACGACCCGCGGGTCGAGGAGGCTCGCGAGCAGTTCGAGGCCGATCTGGCCGTCGATGCGCGCCTCGATCTCGTGGTTGTGGTTGTGATACCCGACGCGCAGCCCTCGCGCCGAGGCCTGCTCGGCCGCGGCGTTGAGCAGCTCGGCGGTCTTCTCGATCTGCTCGCGCGTCTGCCAGCGAGCGGGTGGGGTGTAGGGATCGATGACGGTGGTCATGCCGAGCACCTCGGCGGCGTCGAGCACCTGGGCCGGGGTGGGCACCGGGCTGGTCGAATCGCTGCCGTCGGGGTTGACGAAGTAGGTCGTGGCCAGGAACGCGTGACCGGTGGGGGCGACGAGCCCGTTCTTCTTCAGGGACGCGGCGAGCTCGGGGGCGGTGGCGACGAAGTTGTACGCCTCCACCGCGGTGAACCCGCGTCTGGCCACCTCGGCCAGGGTGGCGTCGAGGTCGGCCTCCATGGCCTCCCGCAACGTGAACAGCTGTATGGATGTGAGTGCCGACATTGGCTCCCTCTCGAGTCGTGGCCTGGCACAGGCCGTTGGACGCGGTCGAGCCTAGCATCGAAAACCTCCAAATGGCGGTTTTGGACCGCTAGAATCCGCGTCATGCGCGAAGCCGAGAATCCCCAGGACCCGGGTGGGCCGTCGGCAGCCGCTCGTGGCTCCTACGCCAAGGGTGTGGCGCGCCGCCAGGAGATCCTCGACCGTGCCATCGAGGTGTTCGCTCGGCGGGGCTCCGAAGGGACGAGCCTTCGCGCCATCGCCCGCGAGATCGGCGTCTCGCACGCCGCGCTCACCCACTACTTCAGCTCGCGGGAGGCACTGCTCGTCGAGGTCTACCGCGAGGCCGAGCGGCAGACACACGAGCATGAGCCACACGACCCGGACATCTCCGCCGTCAAGGTCATGGCCGCATCCGCCCGCCGCAATCACACGGTGCCGGGCCTGGTTCAGCTCTACTCGACCCTGGTCGCCACCGCGCTCGAATCAGGGCATCCGGAGGCCACCCGGTTCGCCACGATCCGGTTCGCCCAGGCACGGGCGAATCTCGCGGAGCGGGTTCGCCGCAACCAGGCTGCCGGTCTCATCCGTGCCGACGTGGACCCCGGGACCGTCGCGGCCCTGGTCATCGCCGCGTCCGATGGCCTCCAATCGCAGAAACTCCTCGACGATGCCGCCCCCCAGACCCAGGCGCTGATGCTACTCGAGTCGCTGCTCGCGCCGCCCCGCGCAGTCGAGGCTCCCCCGGGGCTGGGCGACTAGCGGTGTGAGTGGCAGTTTCCGCGGATCACCACACCTCTTCCTGACGGGCCCCGCGCTGCGGTCGCGCGGTCCTCGTCTCGCCCCGCCGGCACCCAGGTCCGCCTCCTCGTCGGCAGGCTCCGAGTGGCGGACAGCATCCAGGCTGCGGCGACGGCGTCGATCTGGACATCCCCCGCGAACCAGTCAGCTGGTCCCCTGGCGGTGTCGATGGAGGTGCGGGTGATCCGCACGGGTGTTCCCTTCGGTGTTGATCGGTCCTGGTGTTCCGTGGCTCGGGGTGTTCCGTGGCTCGGGGTGAGCCGGGGTCACGCGTGGTGGGGCGTGATCCGCAGGGTGGCGGCGCGGGCGCGTGCGCCGATCATGGGTGGCAGGTAGGGGCTGGTGGCGTACTTGGCGCGGTACGCCTGGTCGATCCGGTCGGCCAGTTCGGCGGGGGCGGGTTCGAATGTGACGTCGTGCGTCTGTCCCGCGGCGTGGATCCGGCCGTGCGGACGCGCCCGCGCGGCCTGGTACCAGCGGGAGGCGGTGCCGTTGTAGCCGCGGACGTACAAGTCCCCGTCCACGGCGACGCACCAGATCCAGGTCGGGGTGCCGTCGGTGCTGCCGTCCGCGCGCAGGGGCGACACCTTGAGGTCATCGGCCGTGATGATCCGCTCGAGGGTCTCGCTGGCCCAGGTCCCGCTCATCGTCATTCCTTGTCGAAGGTGAGGAGGGCCTTGATGGCGCGGCGTTCGTCCATGGCGGCGTAGGCCTCGGCGGCCTGGTCGAAGGGGAGTTCGAGGTCGAACACCCGGCCGGGGTTGATGGTGCGGCTCATGATGAGGTCGATGAGCTCAGGCAGGTGGGCGCGGACGGGGGCGGGGCCGCCGTGCAGGTGCACCTGGGAGAAGAAGAGTTCGTCGCCGGGGATCGCGACGCCGTGCTGGACGCCGACGAAGCCGACGTGCCCGCCGCGTCGGGTGGCGCGGATGGCCTGCAGCATCGCCTCCTGCGTTCCGACCGCTTCCAGGGTGGAGTGGGCGCCGTACCCGTGGGTGAGGTCCTTGATCCGGGCGACGCCCTCGTCACCACGTTCGGTGACGATGTCGGTGGCGCCGAACTCGCGGGCCAGTTGCTGGCGGGGCTGATGGCGGCTCATGGCGATGATCCGTTCGGCTCCGAGTTGCTTGGCGGCGAGAATGCCGAGCAGGCCGACGGCTCCGTCACCGACCACGGCGACGGTCTTCCCCGGCCCGACCTCGGCCGCCTTCGCGGCGAACCAGCCGGTGCCGAGCACGTCGGACGCGGCGAGCAGGGACGGGATGAGGTCGGCGTCCGGCAACTCGGGGGTGGCGACCAGCGTCCCGTCGGCGAGCGGGACGCGCAGGTACTCGGCCTGGCAGTTCTCGGCCCCCATCGGGCGCCGGTGGATGCAGCCGCTCGGATAGCCGGACCGGCAGATCTCGCAGGTGCCGTCGGAGGCGAAGAACGAGCCGACGACGAAGTCGCCGGGCTTGACGTGTCTGACGGCCGGGCCGACCTCCTGCACGACCCCGCAGTATTCGTGGCCGACGGTTATCGGGTCGGTGATCGGGTCGATACCGCGGTAGGCCCACAGGTCGGAGCCGCAGACGCAGGCGGCGGCGAGCTTGATGATCGCGTCCCCGTCCTCGCGGATGGTGGGCATCGGCACGTCGTCGACGCGGACGTCGCGGGCTCCGTACAACTTGACTGCACGCATGGCGTGTTCCTTTCGGTGAGGGTGGGTGATGCGAGGGATGGTCAGCGGCTCGCGGGCAGGGATTGGTGTGGTTGGGGGCGGGCGACGATCAGGGCGAGCAGCGATCCGACGGTCAGGGCGAGAACGATCGCGGCCATCGGTACGGCGGTGCGGTCGCAGCAACCCCGGTCGCGATGACCGCGCGGGTGGGGACGCGTCCCACCAGCCGGGCCGAGACGAGTGTGCCGATGGTGAGCCCGACGGCGTTGGTGGCGAAGATGACGGAGTAGACGATCGGCGACAGCCCGTTCATCGACTGGAGCACGAACGCCGAGGTGGCGACGTAGGCGAAGATCACGCCCATCGAGAAGCCGACCACCAGCAGGTAGCCGACGTACTGGTGGTCGGTCAGCACGGCCCGGGTCGAGTGCAGGAGCTTCGAGAGCCCGCCCTTGTGGCGCCGCTGTTGTGGCAGCGTCTCCGGCAGCACGAACCAGACGGCGATCAACATCAGCGCGGCGAGCGCGGCGACCGCGACGAAGGTGATCCGCCAGTTGGGCAGTTGCAGGATCGTCGCGCCGATCAAGGGGCCGACGATCGGCGCGATGCCTCCGATGCCGGCCAACAGGTTCATCGCCCGGACCAGCCGGGGTCCGGAGGTCCGGTCGACGACCACGCTTCGCGCGATCACCATCGTCCATCCGCCGGTGAATCCTTGGACGGCCCGGGCGGCCATCATCACGCCGATGTTCGACGCGACCGCGCACACCAGGGACGACGCGACCAGCACCAGCAACGAGACCAGGAGAGGCAGCCGGCATCCCCACCGTCTGTCGGCGGTCGGCTGCGGTGGGTCTGGCGAGGCTCGCGTCCATGCGTTCCTTTCGTCGCGTCTGCCCTTCAAGAAAAGCCGACGCGGACGCCGTGAGGAACGCCCTGTCTGGGGGTGTACCGGCAGTACACCCCCAGACAGCCGACGATCTCCTCCGGCGGATCAGATCTCTTGGTCGGGGCTGCCAAGGACCGCCGATTCCCGGGGATGCTCGGCTCCCCACGAGGCGAGCAGGCGAAGACGTTCGGCCGAGGGCGACCCGGGCTCGGCGGTGTAGATCAGCAGGACGTGCCCCGGGTCAGCGGTCAGTGCGAGTTCTTCGTAGGCGAGGGTCAGCTCCCCGACGACGGGATGGTGGAAGCGCTTCGTTCCGGCACCGTGGGTGCGGACGTTGTGCGCTCCTCAGAGCTGCCGGAAGGTGTCGCTTCGAGTGGACAACTCACCCACGAGACTTTGACTCCCCGGGTTGTGCGGATCGCGTCCCGCCTCCGCGCGCATGACGGCCACCCACATCTCCGCGAACAGGTCCCAGTCGGGGTAGAAGTCCCGGGATGCGGGTCGAGGAACTGGAACCTGTCCAGGTTGGGTGTGCGCCCGGCGTCCCCGATGACCGGCGAGCAGAAGGCCCGGGCCAAGGCGTTGACCGCCACAACGTCGAGCTGCGCGTTGCGGACGATCGCGGCAGCACCCGTGATCGCCTCCAGCGCCCAGTGCAGGCTCGGGCGGGTGGCGGGGCTGGCGGCCGTGCGGCGTCCCGGACGACCGGAGGTGGGGATTCCGTCGGCCGCGCGGGCCAAATCCATGAGGTGGGCCCGTTCCGCTTCGTCCATCTGGAAGGCGTTCGCCACGGCGTCCAGCACCGATGAGGACGCGCCGGCGATCGCACCCCGCTCCGGCTTGGCGTAGTACTCGACGCTGATGTCCGCGAGCAGCGCCACCTCGGCGCGGCGCAGGCCAGTGACGCGGCGGTTCATGCCGGTCGGCACACCCGCCCGTTCCGGGGTCAGCCTGGCCCGGCGCGACATCAGGAGCTCCCGCCCCTCCGCTCGATTGTCCATAGCCGACGAGTCGGCCGGCGACTACCGAACTGGCCGGGAGCGGCGCCGCCCGGGACAGACGGTCGAGTGTGTCTGGTGTGGGCGTGCTGTCGTTGTGCCGGCGCGAGGCCGTGTGCCGTCGTGGTGTCCTTCGGCATGTCGTCACCGGGCTTGGGAGGCGAGGCGAGCGAAGCGGGAGCAAAGCCCGGGCATCAAGGTCGTGACCCGCACGATCGAGGCGGTGGAGAAGCCGGTCGTCCGAACGGTCGAGGTGCCGGCGCCTGCGGAACCCCACAGTGCCGAAGAGTGGGCGGCCGTGCTCGACTTGCCCGCCACCCGCGCACGGGGACGCATCTACCGGCGAGACCCGCCGATGACACTGCAGCCAGCAGTGGATCGGCTGGCCGAAGTGTGGGTCCGAACCGTCAACCAGCACTGACGACGCCTGTCCACGCTGATCCACCGCCGAGGGAGGGGCATGGCACCGGATTGGCTGGCCGACGGTGTTACCGGAAGTAGGTAGGAGTCCGGGGAGCGTAGTGCTGCTCCAGTGCGATGACCTCGTCATCAGTGAGCTTGATGTCCAGGGCGGCGACCGCGTCCGCCAGGTGATGAGGCTTGGTGGCACCGACAATAGGGGCGCTGACCACGGGGTTCCTCAGCACCCATGCAAGGGCGATCTGGGCCATCGGGACACCGCGGGAGGCCGCCACCTTCTCGACTGCGTCGACGATGGCCTTGTCACCGTCGAGGAAGAGTGGACGGCCGTACTGGTCTACCCGGCGGTTCTCTGAGGCCCGAACAGTGGAGTTGTCCCCCCATGGCCGGGCCGCCCGTCCGCCGGCCAAGGGACTCCGCGGGATGCTTCCGACGCCCTGGTGTGCAAGCAGCGGCAGCATCTCCCGCTCCTCTTCACGATGCAGCAGGCTGTACTGGTCCTGCATCGAGATGAACCTCGTCCAGCCGTGCAGGTCCGCAATGTGCTGCATCGACGCGAACTGCCACGCCCACATCGACGAGGCTCCCAGATATCGCACCTTTCCGGCCTTCACGACATCGTGCAATGCCTCCATCGTCTCTTCTATGGGCGTGGACGGGTCGAACCGGTGGATCTGGTAGAGGTCGATGTACTCCGTGTCCAGCCGGGTCAGCGAGGCGTCGACCTGCTCCATCACCGCGCGCCGGGACAGGCCCCTTCCCCCGGGTCCGTGGTGCATGGGCTGGAACAGTTTGGTGGCCAGAACGATGTCGTCGCGGCGGGTGTACCTCTTCACAGCCCGACCGACGATTT
>JAJXWF010000103.1 GCA_021781735.1 Actinomycetes bacterium | reverse complement strand
AGCATCCGGGTGGTGCGCCGCGTCCACCTCGGCCGCGTCAACTCGAGGGGCGCTCACAAATCCGGCGTGGACTTCCCGGCTCGCCGCCGAGCCCCGGAGCGGCCCGCGGGACCATGAGACGGGCCGCCGACGCGGCGTTCGACGAGCTGCCCTCCGCGCGATGGTGAACGTCGCACGGCGTTCGCGGAATACCGGACCCGCCGGAGCTGGTTGTTCACCACATGCGTGCGATCACCTACGACCACTACGGCGACGACCCCGTCCTCAAACTCACCGACCAGCCCGTCCCGAAGGTGGGGCCGGGTGAGGCGCTGGTGCGAGTGCGGGCGGCCGGCGTGAATCCCGTCGACTGGAAGCTGATGGCCGGAGGGCTCGACGCCCTCATGGACGCCTACTTCCCGGTGATCCCCGGCTGGGACGTCGCCGGCGTCGTCGAGAAGCTCGGCATCGACACCCCCGAGTTCGCCGCCGGCGACGAGGTCTACGCGTACGCCCGCAAGGACGTCGTGCACGGCGGCACGTTCGCCGAATTCGTCACCGTTCCGGTGCGGGCGCTGGCCCACAAGCCCGAGGCCCTGAGCTTCGAACAGGCGGCAGCTCTGCCGCTCGCCGGGCTCACCGCCTACCAGGCGCTCACCCGGTTGCAGGCCAAACAGTCCGACACCGTCCTCATCCACAACGGTGCGGGCGGCGTCGGATCGGCCGCGGTGCAGATCGCCGCGGCGCTCGGGGCGCGGGTCATCGCGACGGCGTCCCCCGAGAACCACGCTCGCCTGCGCTCCCTCGGCGCCGCGCACGCGCTCCGCTACGGCGAAGGGCTGGTGGAGGCCGTGCGGGCGATCGCACCCGGCGGGGTCGACCTCGTGCTCGACCTGGTCGGCGGGGTCGAGGACCAGACCCTGGCGGTGCTCGCCCCCACCGGCCGGCACGCCTCGATCGCCGACCCCAGCGTGCTCGAGCACGGTGGCCAGTGGCTGTGGGTGCGACCCGACGCCTCCGAGCTAGACGCCCTCTCGGGCCTCGTGGACGCAGGCCGGCTCCGGGTCGACGTCGCGGCCACGTATCCGCTCGAGCGGGTGGCCGACGCGTTCGCCGCGAGCCGGGACGGACACGTGCACGGCAAGCTGGTCATCACCGTCGTCTGACCGGGACCGGCCCCCCGGGAGCCGGACCCGAGAGGACGCCGGTCCCACCGGCATGGAGACCATCCGACCGACTTCGAGGAGTGCATCGATGAGCGACACGACCCACGCACCGATCACCGTGGCGGTGCTCGGCACCGGAATCATGGGCGCCGCGATGGCGCGCAACCTGGCCCGGGGCGGGCACACCGTCCGGGTCTGGAACCGCGATGCCCGCAAGGCCGAACCGTTGGCCGCCGACGGGATCACCGTCGCCCCCACGCCCGCCGAGGCGGCCCGGGGCGCCGAGGCGGTGGTGACCATGCTGTTCGACGGCGGCTCGGTGGCCGAGGTGATGAGTGACGTCCTGCCGTCGCTCCCTGCCGGCGTCGCGTGGCTGCAGATGACGACCGCCGGCCCGGAGGCCACCGCCGGCCTCGCCGCGCTGGCCGCCGACCGCGCGGTGGCCTTCTACGACGCCCCGGTCATGGGCACGCGGGGCCCGGCCGAGGCGGGCACGTTGACCGTTCTCGCCGCCGGTCCAGCGGGGGGTCGGGAAGTGGCGGACACCGTATTCGACGCGGTCGGATCGCGCACCGTGTGGCTGGGCGACGACGCCGCGGCGGCCCCGGCATCACGGGTGAAGCTCGTGGTGAACAGTTGGGTGCTCACCGTGGCCAACGCGGCAGGTGAGGCGGTGGCTCTCTCGGAGGCGCTCGGCACCGACCCGCGGGTGTTCCTCGACCTGATCTCCGGCGGGGCGCTCGACACCCCCTATCTCGCGGCGAAGATCGGGCTGATCCTCGACGGCCCGATGTCACCGGCCCAATTCGCCGTCTCGACGGCCGCCAAGGACGCCCGGCTCATGACCGAGGCGGCCGGGCGGGCCGGCGTCCGGATCGACGCCGTGACGGCCGCACGTGACCGGCTCGACCGGGCCGCGGCGGCCGGCCACGGCGAGCAGGATCTCGCCGCGGCCTACCACGCGTCCAGACTCTGACCCCCCGCCGGACCCCGACCGACCCGCCGCTCAGCTGGCCTTGGCGACCCGCGACGGGTGGAACAGCTGAATCCGCGGCCGGGTGTGCGGCGTGCGCTTGCGGATGAGCGCGGCCAACGCGGCGACCGCGTCGTCGGGCTCGGCCCGCATGGTGTGGTCGGCATTGACGAACGACCAGGCGATCGTGGCGTCGGTGTCGATGAGGTAGGTGGCCGGGATCGGCAAGGTGTAGCTCGGGTCACCCGTGGCGGCCGGCACGTCGACGCCGCGCTCGGCGTAGATGTCACGCATGCCCTCGGGCAGGGTGTGGGCCAGCCGGTAGACCCGTGACACGCCGCTCCCGGCGTCCGACAGCACTGGGAAGGTGAGGCCGAGCGTCTCGACGGTGCGTCGGGATTCGGCCTGCGTCTGCGGCGAGACCGCGACGAGGGACGCGCCGAGCACGGTCACCTCGGCGAGCTTCGCCTGCCAGGCACGCAGTTCTGCGGAGCAGTACGGGCTCCAACCGCCACGGTAGAACGTGAGAACCACAGGCCCCGCGGCGAGCAGATCCGCGAGGTGCACCGGGTGCCCGTCGACGTCGGGAAGGGTGAAGTCCGGGGCGGGCGACCCCGTGCGCAGTGCATGGTCGGCAACGCCGGAGGCAGCCAGTCCGGCGATCTCCGCATGCAGGATCGCGAGACTGCGGGCCGGCATGCTCCGATCACGCTCAATGCGGTGCTGCGTGAGGCTCTGCGCGAGAGCTCCTGTCATCGTCACTCCTTGAGACTTCCGGGACGCACCGAAAATGTGCGCCACCTTCAACTATCCGTCGGAAGGGCTGAATTCGGACTGAGAACCACCTGTGGAGTCCCTGTGTAGTTGCCGAAGGACGCCGGACCGCCGGACTTCGCGCGCACGACAGTCCGGCCGCGATGGCGGCGGGCGGCGACCGCGTCAGGCGAGCAGCTTCTCTCCCGCGGCCAGGATCACGCAGGTGGTGAACACGCGCATCGCGGCGTCGACCTCCTCGGCCGACGGGAACGACGGGGCGATCCGGAGGTTGCGGTCCTCGGGATCCTGCCCGTACGGGTAGGTCGCACCCGCAGGGGTCAGCGCGACGCCGACGGCCTTGGCCAGTTCGACCACCCGCTTCGCCGTCCCCGGCACGAGGTCGACCGAGACGAAATAGCCGCCGCGCGGGTCCGTCCAGGTGGCCACACCCAGGTCACCGAGCCGTTCGTGGAGCTGATGCAGCACGGCGTCGAACTTCGGCTCGAGGATCGCCCGGTGCTTCTCCATGTGCAGCAGGACCCCCTGGGGCGACTGGAAGAACCGCACGTGCCGCAACTGGTTGACCTTGTCCGGCCCGATCGACCGCATACCGTCATGGGCGAGGAACCACGCGACGTTGGCCGGCGACGACGCGAAGAACGACACCCCGGCCCCCGCCCACGAGATCTTCGAGGTCGAGGCGAAGACGAACGCGCGGTCGGGGTTGCCGGCCTCGGCGCAGGCGGCCAGCAGGTCGTCGAGCACGTCGGGCACGTCGCGCAGGTGGTGAAGTGCGTAGGCGTTGTCCCAGTAGACGCGGAAGTCGGAGGCCGCCGTGGTCATGGTGGCCAGCCGGTGCACGACATCGCTGCTGAACGTGATGCCGGTGGGGTTGGAATACTTGGGCACGCACCAGATGCCCTTGATCGTCGGATCGTCGGCGACCAGGCGTTCCACGACGTCCATGTCGGGCCCCTCGGCGGTCATCGGCACCACGACCAGTTCGACGCCGAGGTCGGCGCACACCGAGAAGTGGCGGTCGTAGCCCGGCGAGGGGGCGAGGAACTTCACGCCCTGGCCCTGCCAGGACGCGGCGCCACCCGGGGCGTGGAAGAACGACGTCGCCACGCACTGGTGCATGAGCGCCAGCGAGGAGTTGTCGCGGGCGACCAGTTGGTCGACCGGGATACCGAGCAACGGCGAGAAGATCTCCCGCAGCTGCTGCAGGCCCTGGGGGGCACCCCCGTAGTTGCGCAGGTCTCCGGCGTCGGGTGCGGTGAAGTCGCCGGCGCCGGGCAGGGCGAGCATCTCGTTGGCGAGGTCGAGCTGGTCGGGGCAGGGCTTGCCCCGGGTGATGTCGAGCTTCAGTCCCCGGGTCTTCAGTTCCTCATACTGCTGGCGCGCCGTCGCGACAGCGGCGCTGAGCCGAGCCGTGTCCACCATGGGATCCTCCCAAACGAGTCGATGCCTACCCCACCACCGTAGTTACTCCGCGACGCCGTTCGCGTCGCCGGCGCGGGTGCGGACGCCGCCCGCTCAGCCGGCGTCCCACCACCGCAGTACGCGCATGGCCCGCAGCGTCACCCAGACCGAGGGAAACCCGACCCCCTCGTCGAGCCGCAGCCAGCGGCGTCCGGGCCAGGAGATGTCGAGGTCCCACCGGCCGTCGGGGCGCCGGCGTGAGCGGACGACGTCGATGGCCTCCGCAAGCCGCGGGTCGGGCCGGGCGGAGTCGGGGAGTGCGGCGGCGCGGAAGTGGTCGAGGGCCCGCAGCACGTCGTAGTGCCAGCGCACCGGGTGACTGAACCGCAGGAAGTCGGGGTCGGCGATCTCCCCCGTGCCGAGTCGGCGGATGAGGTGACGCTCGAGCAGGAACTCCTCACCGCGACGGCGGGCGCTGCGGGACGCCGGCGTGCCGCCCGTCGCGCGCTCGAACTCGAGCAGACCCTCCAACACGTTGATCGTCGTGTCGAACGACGAGCGCGTCGACCCGTTGATCCGCTCGCAGTTCCAGCCGCCGTCGGGTTGTGCCTCGCCCACCAACCGGTCGACCAGCGGGGCCATGTCGACGCCGAAGTAGCAGCCGTCGGCCACCGTGCGCCCGTTGATGCACTCCTCGACCTCGCCCTGCCAGAACGGGGCCCCATCGGCCTCCCACCGGCTGTTCTCCCCGGCCAGCCGGGTCGCACGCCGGGCCGGGACGCTGTCGGGCTCGAGCCCGAACTCCCGCAGCTGGGTGAACGCCCACGCGGTGGCGGTCCACGGCTGCCCCGTGGCGTGCCATTCCTCCTCGGTGAAGTCGGCGGGGAAGAACGCACCCCCATCCCACTGCCCGTCGGCGTCCTCGTGGCCCAGCAGTTCCGCCCCCCACCCCTCGGTGGCCACCCGCGCCCTCTCGCCCAGCCAGGCATCGTCGGGTGCGTCGAGCAGGTCACGCATCACCTGCCAGCGCACCGAGGGGTCGGATGCCAGCAGCCAGTCGATGACGTGATCGGACACGGTCTCGGTCATGCTCGGCAGTGTAGGGAGCGGCGGTCCCGGCGGGAACACCCGGGCGGCAGCGGGCGCCCGGGGACAACCCGAGCCCCGACGCGAACCAGGACGCAAGCCTCCGCGGGAACACCGGGGGCACGTGAGCGGTTGGGCCTCACATGAGCCCACGCGTCCCGTTGTCCATCCTCGACCTCGTCCCCGTGTCGCAAGGACACTCCCGACACGAGGCCTTCGAGGCCAGCGCCGAACTCGCGCAGGCCGCCGACAACCTCGGATACCTGCGCTACTGGGTCGCCGAGCACCACGGCAGCGACACGTTCATGGCCTCGGCCACCTCGCTGGTCCTCGGGTTCCTCGCCGAACGCACCGCGCGCATCCGGCTCGGCAGCGGCGGGGTGATGCTGCCCAACCACTCGCCGCTCATGGTGGCCGAGTATTACGGGACGCTCGTCACCATGCACGGGCCCCGCTTCGACCTCGGTCTCGGACGCGCCCCGGGAACCGATCCGATGACCGCCGCGGCCCTGCAACGTCACCACGGCGAGCTCGACACCTTCGCCCGCGACGTCGACGACCTGCGCCGCTACCTCGGGGATCCCGGCGAGTCCCGGGTGCGGGCCGTCCCGGGCGAGGGCACGCACGTGCCACTGTGGATGCTCGGGTCGTCGCTCGGCGGCGCGCAGGTGGCGGCCGCCCTGGGCCTGCCCTACGCGTTCGCCTCACACTTCGCACCCGACGCGCTCGACCAGGCCCTGGCCCTCTACCGCCAGCACTTCACCCCGAGCCCCGAGCAGCCCGAGCCGCACTCGATGGCGGGAGTCACCGTCCTCGTCGCACCCAGCCAGGACGAAGCCGAGTTCCTGTTCACGACCAGCCAGTTGATGCGGGTGCGCATCCGCACCGGCCAGTCCGCCCCGCTCGACCCGCCCGTGCACGATCTCGGCGAGGTCGTGCACGAGTCGGCGCGCCACCTGTTGGGCGAGGCGTCCGGCCCCGCGACCATGGTCGGGACCCCCGAGTCGGTCGTCGCGAAGCTCGACGCGTTCATCGCCCGCACGGGCGTCGACGAACTGATCGTCACCACCTACACCCACGATCCAGACCTGCGGATCCGCTCGTTCGAGCTGCTGGCCGCTGCCTGGCCGCTCGACGAGCCCCACCGGGCCGGGACCCCGATCCAGGTCCCGATCGAGGCCCCGACCCAGGTATGAGGCCGGTCGGTGCACAGCAAGGATCCGGGACCCCCGGGGGGAAGGGGGGTCCCGGATCGTCGGGGCAATCGGTCAGCGGTGCGGGCCGTGGCCGCCAGGTGCGGCCTGATTCTCGGCCTGCCGGACCGACTGCATCGCGTTGAGGGCGTCCAGCACCTTGGTGTAGTCGACACCGAGCTTGTCGGCCAGGTACTTGGCCAGATCCTCATGACGCGTGGTCCGCTCGGCCGCGGTGAGGGTGCGTCCGGGCTCGAGGGTCGGGTTGTCGGCGTGGTAGGCCTGCAGCGCGGCGGACACCTTGTCGGCGTCCACACCCAGCTTGTCGGCCAGGTAGTTCACGAGCCAGGTGAACCCGTAGCGGTTGCCGTAGCCGTTCTGCGTTCCGTCGGCGGCGCGGCCGGCGAAGCCGGTGCCGTCGCACACCCCGGTCTGGGGGGGGTTGGCGTTCGGTCCCCGCTGGGCCTGAACGGTGGCGGACGCCGAAGGGCTCGGCGTCGTGGTGTCGGCCTGAGCATTGACCGCGAACCCGGTGGCGGCGGCTGCGGCGAGCGATGCGCTGGCGATGGCGATGCCAACACTCTTGCGAATGAACATCGTGACTCCTTCGTGAGGGACGGTTCTCCGCGTGCCCCTCGGTGAGGGACGGTTCCCGTTTGATTCCCACTGTGGGCGCCGGATGTGATGCTTCTGCCCACCCCACCGTGAAGCTTCCATGAAGCCGGCCGGCTCCCGCGAAGGTGTTCATCGTGCCTTGTCGGAGCGAAATCGGCCGATCAGCTCCGACCCGCCGGACGCCGCCCCGTTGCGACTCACCCGGCCGCATGGGTTTAGATGGGGTCATGAGGGATGCCGGCCGGCTGGTCATCCTCGCGGCGAGCGCGACGGTGGCGCTGATCATCCTGCTCGCCCTCGGCGCCACCAGCCCCTTCGGGCGGATCGCCTCCCCGTCACCCGTCCAGCCCCCCACCCCCGGACGAGCGAACCCGACACCGCTGTTCTCCGCCCCACCGACCCCCCCGGCGAGGGCCCACCCGTCCGACCAGCAGGTCATCTTGCCGACCTGGCTCGGACCGCTGCTGCTCACCATCGCCGTGCTCGCCGTGGTCATGGTCGTCGTGCTGGTGCTGGCCCGTGCCGTACGAGACCTCGGCCGCAAGCGTGACCTCGAACGAGCCAGGGCCGACCACCTCGTCGACGCCGAGGCACTTCCCGACCTGGTCGAGAGCGTCACCGAATCTCTCACCGACACCCTCGTGCGGCTGCGCACGGGCGAGCATCTCGACGACGTGATCCTCGAGTGCTGGCGTCGTCTCGAGGACGCCGCGGCCGCCACCGGCATGGCGAGGCTCCCGTCGCAGACCGCCGAGGAGTTCACGGTGAGCGTGCTGAGCGCCACGCCCGCCACCCCCGGCGACCTGCGCACCCTCGCCGACCTCTACCGCCGGGCCATGTTCAGCACCCTGCCGGCCCAGCCCGACGATCGGGTCCGGGCGGTCGACGCCCTCGAACGGCTCATCGGCGTCCTCGGAGCGGGCGTCCCATGAGGTGGCCGGCACGCGGCAGCTTCGCACGGCGGCTCATCCACCGGATCGTCGCGGCAGTGGTCGCCGTACCCCTGCTGGTGTGGGGCAGCACGCTCGTCTCGCTCAACCTGTCGATCGATTTCGCGATCCTCGTCGCGGCGCTCGGCGCTCTGCTGAGCTTCGCCTTCTCCGACGAGCTGTGGCCCGATCCCGCGGGCATCGCCTGGGATGTCAAGCTCGAACGCGGACGCCCGCACCTGCCGCGGGACCGGCGCGCCGTCCGGCTGGCGGACCTGGCCCGCGGCGCCGACCCGAGCAGGCGCTTCACCACCGCCGAACTCCGCGACGAGCTGGCCGTGCTGACCGCCGACCGGCTCGTCCGCCACCACGACGCCGACCCCGACCACCCGCTCCAGGACGCCGGCCATCTGCTCTCCCCCGCCCTGCTCAGCTACCTCACCGGCGACGGGCCCGCGCCCACCCTGCGTCGGCCGGCCCTCGGCGCCCACCTGAAAGAGATCGAGTCCCTGTGAACCCGTACCCGCCCGCCCCCCTCCTCCCGACGACCGGCACGCCCGATCCCGGAGCCCCCGGCAGCGCCGCACCGATCGCGTTGGGCGAGGCCACGCGGCTCGCGGCATCGGTACTCGACGCGGTCGACCGAGCGATCGTCGGCAAGCGGGACGCGCTCACACTCGTGCTCGCCGGAGTCCTGGCCGGGGGGCACGTGCTGCTCGAGGATCTGCCCGGCCTCGGCAAGACCCTCGCCGCCCGGACCCTGGCCCAAGCCCTCGGGCTCGGGTTCCGCCGCGCCCAGTTCACCCCCGACCTGCTGCCGAGCGACCTCACCGGCAGCTACGTGTTCGACCAGACCCGGGCCGAGTTCAGCTTCCGGCCCGGGCCGGTGTTCACCGGCCTGCTGCTCGCCGACGAGATCAACCGCACGCCGCCGAAGACCCAGTCGGCGCTGCTCGAGGCGATGCAGGAACACCAGGTGAGCGTCGAAGGAACCACCTTCCCGCTGCCCCAGCCGTTCCACGTCATCGCCACCGCCAACCCCATCGAGCACGAGGGCACCTACCCGCTGCCCGAGGCGCAACTCGACCGGTTCCTGCTCCGGCTGTCGTTCGGGTACCCGACCCCCGACGAGGAGTGGGAGGTGCTGTCGCGGCGGATCGCCCGCAAGCATGAGGACCAGCGTGTCGACGCGGTGCTGGACGCCGACCGGCTGCTCGCGCTGCAGGCCAGCGTCGAGGAGGTGTACGTCGCCGAGTCGGTGGGCCGCTACGCGATCGACCTCGTCAACGCCACCCGCCGCGACAAGGCCGCGCTCGTCGGCGCCTCGCCCCGCGGGTCGCTGGCACTGCTCACCTGCTCACGAGCGCTCGCGCTGATCCGCGGACGAGGCTTCGTGGTGCCCGAGGACGTCAAGGATCTCGCCCCCGCGGCGCTCGGCCATCGGATCACGGTGCGGCCCGAACTGTGGCTCAACGACGTGTCCGCCGAATCGATCGTCGCCCGGGCCCTCAACGAGGTGCCCGTGCCCGACGCGAGCGACCTGCGTCCGGCTCACGACCTCCGATGAGCATCGATCCGCGCCTGCCGGGCTACCGGGCCACTCCCACCGAGGCGCTCGTGCGGGCGGTGCTGGTCGGACTGGTCGGCGCGCTCGCGGCGGTGCTCGCCCACCGGATCGACCTGCTGGTGGTCGTGACACCCCTGCTGGTCTACGTCGCCTGGGCGGTGGTCGCGAGGCGTCGGCTCGACGGTGCGCAGGCGGCGATCACCCCCGCCAACACCAGGATGCGCGAGGGCGACGAGGCGAACCTGCACATCACCGCACCCGACGGTCTGGTGGTCTCCGCCGTCGTCGACCCGCCCGAGCACGCCCGGCTCGACCCGGCCCACGGCGCGCTGGTCGGTGGGACGCCCCACGACCTCACGCTCGGGTTTCAGCCGCTGCTGTGGGGACGCTACGACGTGGGCCCGGCCAGGATCGCCCTGAGCGACCCGCTCGGCGCCTGGCGCAGCGTCGGCAGTACCGGCGTCTGCCGGGTGCGCGTGCAACCGTTCGCCTCCCGACTCGAAGGGGCCAGCGGCGTCGCCCGCCCGATCGGCATCGCCGGCCTGCACCGATCGGCCCGCCGGGGCGAGGGCACCGAGTTGGCCGGCGTCCGGGAGTTCGTGCCCGGGGACCGGCTGCGCCGGGTGAACTGGAAGGTGTCCTCGCGCACCGGCCGCCTGCATGTGACCGAGACGTTCAGCGAACGCGACACCGACGTGCTGATCGTCGCCGACACCCTCGCGTCCCTCGACGGGGTCGGCGACGAGCCGTCGAGCCTCGACGCCACCGTGCGGGCCATCGCCGCGATCGCGCGGCACTACGTGTCCTTCGGCGACCGGATCGCACTGCACGACCTCGGCCTGCGGATCGGCGACCTGCCCTCGGGGACCGGCCCCCGCCAGGCGCGGGTGCTGCTCGACCGGCTCGCCCAGACCCACCGCAACCTGCCCGACCAGTGGATGATCCGCCGGGTCGCCCGGCTCACCCCCGGAACCCTGGTGTTCGGCTGTTCCCCGCTGCTCGATGAGGCCGCGGTCGCCGAACTCGTGCGCCTGCGCCGCCTCGGGGGCGAACTGGTCGTCGTCGACACCCTGCCCACCGGTCTCGGACGCCAGCCGGTTCCCGGGCGCGACCCCGACTGGCTCACCGAGGGCTGGACGCTGCGCCGGCTCGAACGCGACCGGGTCGTCGACCGACTGCGGAGTCTCGGGGTCCCGGTGACCCCGTGGCGGGGCCCGGCGAGCCTGGCCAGCGTCCTGCTCGCGATGGAGGCGGCCCGGGAGGCCCCCCGGATGAGGGGAGGCCGTCGATGATCTCCGACGTCGCCGAACGACTCTCCGACCTCCTGCAGACGCTGCGCACGGCCACCGCCGCGATGATCGTGCTGCGCGCGCTGCTGCTCACGGCGTGCCTGGTCGCGATCGCCCTGGACGGGCCGCTCGCGCAGTTCTTCCGGATCGTGTTGGTCGTTCTCGCGCTGGTCGCCGCGATCGTGCCCGACTCGGCGGCCCCCGGGGCGTTGATGATCGGCGTCCTGCTGTTCTGGCTGG
>JAJXWF010000102.1:9845-11368 GCA_021781735.1 Actinomycetes bacterium | reverse complement strand
GCTGGGGCTGGCCGGTGGGGTTCTGGGACATGTCCGATCCTTCGTCGCAGGTGACCTCACTCTAGAACCCCCGGTGGGCTCCGTCTCGGTGGATCGCTGCACGCGCCCAGCCATTGCGCGTCGCCTCCCCGGGGAGGTCCCCGACCCGGAAGTGGACGGTGTCGGGTTGGGGGTCGTGGTCGACCCAGAGGCGGACACTGTCAGGTTCGGGGTGGCGAGCCTGTCACGTTGGGGGTCGTGGTCGACCCCGAAGGTGACACTGTCGTCGCGGGGTTCGGCTCGGTGGCCCGGCGCGCCATCCCCGGCTGGTCCACGGACGCCGGTCACCCGGCCGGAGTCGCCCGTTCGGACACCGGCAGCACCACCTCGTTGTGCCGCAGGAACCACGGCGTCCACGGCGGGTCGAAGCGGGCGAACCGGGGTGGGCCGACGACGTCGAACCCGGCCCGCCGCACGGCGCCGCGGAGTGAGGCCAGCTGCTCCTGGTAGGCCTGCTCGGACCAGCGTCCGCTGAAGGTCCTGGCGCCGGCCACGTGGGCCGGCACCTCCCGGATCCTGATCCGTGGGTCGGACGGTGCCGGCAGGGTGTCGAGGGTGAACTGCGCGGGCATCACGAACCCGACCACGTGCAACCCGGGCGCGCCCGCGGGCTCCTGGACGACCGGCGCGGTCATCGCGATCCGGGCCGACGCGGGCTCCTGCACGACCGGAGCGGTCATCGCCACCTTCCCGCGGGTGCTGTTGCGTCCCGAGATGAAGGCGACCAAGGTCCCGAACGCCCGATTGCCGGCGTCGGTGAACGAGCCCGACACCTCCACCTCGGCCACCAGGTGGGCGGGGTAGCGGCGCAGCTCGGACCCGGGGAATCGGGTGAGCACCTCGACGCGCTGGCGTTCGGTCATGGCACCAGCGTCGCACCCGGGTGGCCACGGCGGGAATTACGCTGGGTCGGGGGTGTGGTGCCGTGATGTCGAGCATCGTGGGCAGGGATCTGCGGGATCGTCTCGCGCGGGACGCCGCGGCCGTCGCGCCGCCGGCCGCGCCCCGGCAGGTGACCGAATCGGAACTGGACGGCCTGCCCACGACCGTGCAGCGCTACCTGCGCTTCGCGGGGGTCGTCGAGCGTCCCGCGGTCATGTCGTTCCGGGCGCACCTGCGTGGCCGGTTCCGGATGCGGCCGGGGCAGCGGTTCAGCCCCGCGGAGATCTGGCAGTACAACACCGTCGATCCGATCGCCCGGTTGTTCTGGATGCGGATCGACCTGGCCGGCGTCCTGCCGATGGTCGGCCGTGACGGCTACCTCCGGGGCCGGGGACACATGCTCGGCAGACCGCTCGACACCGTCACGGTCGCCGGCGGCCGGGGCGACGAGTTCGACATCGGCGAACTCACCACCTGGCTCAAGGACGCCGGATCGACGGCCGAGCGCTCCCGAGTGCCGGGTCGGCCGTGTGGCACCTGCCCGAGGGCGACTTCACCTACGCCGAGCTCGACCTCGCGCCCGACAGCGTCGAGCCCAACCC
>JAJXWF010000102.1:0-9835 GCA_021781735.1 Actinomycetes bacterium | reverse complement strand
GGTCCGCAGCGCACCGGGGCCGGTCGACTCGACTCCGTGCAGAGGGCGGCGGCGATCGCCGTCACGCTGGCCGGATCGCCCCTGCTGCCGGAGCACCAGCGGCTGCAGCCCGGCGACCTGACACGGCTCGGCATGCCCGGCTCCCCGTGCTCCCGGGTCGCCTCGGGCGATCCCGGTGCCTCCCTGGTGCTGGTCAGCGCCGACCCGGCCACCGAGGACGCCGTGCCCACTTCCGTCGTGGACGCGACGGGTGCCACCTGGCAGTGGCAGCTGTACGGCGTCCGCGGTGGCACCGCGACCCGTCCGGTGAGCCGCCAGCGCAACGCCCCCCGTCGGGCCAGCGATGGCTGTGGCGCCTGGTCGAACCGATCGGGTTCGTGATCGAGCGGCGGATGCCGCTCGGGATCAAGGAGCGCGCCGAGAGGGACGTCTGGCCGGTCTGATCCTGGACGCAATTCTGCGCGTAATCTGCCTGGCATGGGCCCACGGCGCGACCACACCGACCGAACCACCAACGCTCTGCTCACCGAGGCCAACCCGGCCCTGGGTCAGCGGCTCGAGCTGGCGAAAGTGCGCCTCGCCGACGACCCGGTTCCCCCGAATGTCGCGGCCGGGCTGATCGAGCAGGAGCTGATGCTCGACGGCAGCGCCCGGCTGAACCTCGCCACGTTCGTGACGACGTGGATGGAACCGGAGGCGCGCGCGCTGATCGCGTCCTGCCTCGACAAGAACATCATCGACAAGGACGAATACCCGCAGACGGCCGAGATCGAGCAGCGCTGCCTGGCGATCATCGCCGACCTGTGGCACGCGCCGGACGCCGCCCATCCGACCGGATGCTCGACGACGGGGTCGAGTGAGGCGGCCATGCTCGGGGGCCTGGCGTTGCTACGCCGCTGGCGGGCCCGCGTGGGTGAGCACGCCGGGCGGCCGAACCTGGTGATGGGCGCGAACGTGCAGGTGTGCTGGGAGAGGTTCTGCCGCTACTGGGACGTCGAGGCGCGGATGGTGCCGATGGAGGGCGACAGGTTCCACCTCGAGGCACCCCAGGCGGTCGCGGCCTGCGACGAGAACACCATCGGGGTCGTCGCGATCCTCGGCTCGACCTACGACGGCAGTTATGAACCGGTCGCCGAGATCGCCGCGGCGCTCGACGCACTGGCGTCCGCGGGCGGACCGGACGTGCCGGTCCACGTCGACGCCGCCTCCGGTGGCATGATCGCGCCCTTCATCGACCAGGCGCTCGAGTGGGACTTCCGGCTGGCCCGGGTCGCCTCGATCAACACCTCCGGACACAAGTACGGGCTGGTGTATCCCGGCCTCGGTTGGATCCTGTGGCGCGACACCGCGGCCCTGCCCCGGGAACTGGTGTTCAGCGTCGACTACCTGGGCGGTGACATGCCGATCCTCGGGCTGAACTTCTCCCGTCCCGGAGCCCAGGTCATCGCGCAGTACTACAACTTCGTCCGGCTCGGCCGCGAGGGCTACCGTGCCGTGCAGCAGTCGACCCGCGACGTCGCCACGTTCATTGCCGCGCGGATCTCCGAGTTCGACCAGTTCCGGCTGATCACCGGGGGCACCGAACTGCCGGTGGTCGCCTTCACCACCGCCGACGGATTCACCGACTGGGACGTCTACACCGTCTCCACCGCCCTGCGGGAGCGCGGCTGGCAGGTGCCCGCCTACCCGTTCCCCGCCGACCGGCAGGACCTGTCGGTGCTCAGGATCGTCTGTCGCAACGGGTTCAGCCACGACATGGCCGAGGCGTTCGCCCGAGACCTGCGTGCCGCGGTCGACGAACTGAACGCCGGACGCGGCTCCGCGTCGGTACGGACCGGCTTCCACCACTGAGGACACCGCCAACCGGCGGACACCGGCGTCCGGGCGCGACCACCGCCCGGCCCGTCTGCGCCCGCGCGGGGCCGGGAACGCGCCGGGCGACCCGTCCGACGCCCTGTGGGAGCACCGCCCGTTCAGTCGGCGTCCGACGGCGCCGCCCCGTAGGTGACCGCGAGGTATTCGGGGTGCCGCTGGATCCAGCCCTTGATGAACGGGCAGACCGCCAGGGCTTTGCGGGTGCCGTCGACCGTGACGTGGTCCAGTGCGTGGCGGGCGATGGCGGACCCGATGCCCCGGCCCTCGAAGGCGGGGTCGACCTCGGTGTGGGTGAACACGATCAGCTCGTCGGTGAGCTGGTACTCGGCGAATCCCGCGAGCCGCCCGTCGACGTGGGCCTCGTACCGCCTGGCGGTGGGGTTGTCGGTCACGATCGTCTCGCTCACGTCTGCTCCTGACGTTCGGGGTGGTCGATGATCCGGAGGGCGCCGGAGGGGCAGCGTCCGACCACCAGGCGCAGATGGTCGGCGAGGTCGGCGGTGGCGGCGACCTCGGGATTGATCCACGGCCGTTTCGCGGTGTCGAACACCTCCGGCATCCCCCGCACGCACTCGGCGGCGTGCCGACAGACCTCTGCGTCGAACGAAACGTCGAGGATGGGGCCGGTGTAGGTCTTGCGGGTCATGGTCACGCCTTCCAGGACACTGGACGATCCGGGCCTTCCGTGGGGCCCAGTAAACACCCCATGGCTGGGACTTTGGCAGGGGTCTTCCGGGCTGGTCGGACCGCGACGTGACCGGCCGTGATGGGCGTCCGGGACGCGTATCGTGGAAGTACTGAGAGGCCCCGCCAGGTCCGGTGTGAGTTCAGCCTTGCGCTGGCGAACTCATCGAGCGATCCGCTCCCGACCGACCTCCAGCGTCCACCCCATGCAGCCCCATCCGGGCTGAACAACCCCACACCCGGGCTCTCCCAATGGAAGCGTCCCATGTCCACCACCACCATCGTCGTCCTCGCCGTTGTCATTCTCGTCGTCGTCGCCCTCTCGATGGCCGTGCGGGTCATCAAACAGTACGAGCGGGGCGTGCTGTTCCGTCTGGGCCGGCTCGTCGGCGAGCGCCAGCCGGGCCTGCGGCTGATCATCCCGGTCATCGATGTGCTGCACCGCGTCTCGCTGCGGATTGTCACCATGCCGATCCAATCCCAGGGCATCATCACCCGCGACAACGTCAGCGTCGACGTCTCGGCCGTCGCCTACTTCAGGGTCGTCGACGCCCAGAAGTCGGTGATCGCGATCGAGAACGTCTACGCGGCGATCGACCAGATCGCCCAGACCACCCTGCGCAAGGTGGTCGGTCAGCACACGCTCGACCAGACGCTGTCGGAGACCGACCAGATCAATCTGGACATCCGCGGGATCCTCGACGTCACCACGGCCGAGTGGGGGGTCGAGGTGACCCTCGTCGAACTCAAGGACATCCAGCTGCCCGACAGCATGAAGCGCGCGATGGCCCGGCAGGCCGAGGCCGAGCGGGAGAAGCGCGCCAAGATCATCAACGCCGAGGGCGAGTCGCTGGCCGCGGCCGCGTTGGGCGACGCGTCCGACACGATGATGGCCCACCCGCTGGCACTCCAGCTGCGCAACCTGCAGAGCCTCGTGGAGATCGGTGTCGACAAGAACACCACCGTCGTCTTCCCCGCCCCGCTCATGTCCACCATCGCCGAACTGGGAGCCTTCATCAACCGTGAGGCGGCCGCTGCCGCGGCCAATCCCGCTCCGCGGTCGGTGCCGGCGGGCGGGGCCGCGATCGAGCCCGTCGTCGCCCACCTGGTCGGCTGAGAACAGCGCACGCGGGCGTGTCCGGTTCCCGCGGATCCCTCCTCCAGTCAGTGATGGGTTGACCAGGAGGTTTGCTGCGACGCGACGCGACGCGACGCGAGGCGAGGCGTGGCGCCGGCCGGGTCGGGGGGAGGCGGAATCGGTCGCGACCGTGCTCTGGTGCGTACCCGCCGAATATGGGAGGCTTCGCCCAAGTGAGCCCCCGCTTGCCCACCTCGCGGGCGTCCCGCCCGTCACCCGGGAGTGACAGATGGAAAGCGCGGAACACGCATGGCTCGGTGACCGGATCACCCTGACCTTCGAGTCGGGGGACGTGCCCGCACAGGGTCTGCCCTTGGCCTTGCCCCTCAACGGTGCGCCGGGGGGACCGAATCGCCTCACCTACGGTCAGCTGGTGGCGCTCGGCGGGGACTTCTACGGTGTCGTGGGTGGGCCCATCAGCACGGCCCCCGACTCGCGGGTTGCGTTCCTGGCCGCCTTCACCAGCCTCGGCACCGACTGGACGCAGCTGCAGGAGATCCTCGCCGTGATGGCCGAGGAGATCGCCGCGGTGACCGGCGCCCTCGCCTCCGGAGAGGATCCGTCGAAGGTGTACGGCGTTCTCGGGGATTCGCTGTCGATGCGGTGGAACGAGATCACCGGCGGCGAGAACATCGGCCCGGTTCCGGTGGTCATGGGTCGCTATCTCAAGTTGGCGGCCGAGAACTGGGACCACTTCGCCGGGTATGCGGTCACCGCCTACCGGGCAGGGCACGCCATCGCAATGGACCACGCCGCGTCCGCCCGCACGTCCGGCCTGTCACCCGCAGACCGGCAGGTTCGGCTTCAGGAGGCGTACGCCTTCAACGCGTTCGCCGACCACTTCCTCACCGATCTGTTCTCCGCCGGCCACCTCCGAGTCCCGCGCAAGGAACTCTACGAACAGGTCACGACGCCGATCCCGGGCAGGAGCGGCACCATGGGCAGCCTGCTCTCCCGATCGATGCACGACGAGGACAGCCGCGTCGGCCTGACGGTGCACAACGCCGCCGGGAACACCTGGGTGGCCTACGGTGACAAGCGACTGCTGGACGCCGCGACCGGCGACAACCGCGCCATGGCCGTCCGCGCGACGCAGGCATCGGCCACCGACGTGTGGAACGCCTACCAGGGGGCGCCGCAGCAGGACAGCGCGCTGGCGCTGATCCCCGACGTGGGCCGCGTCCTGGACGTGTCGACCCGGGAGAACTTCTCGCCCCTGTTCGTCCAGCAGGGGGGCAGCACCAACCGCCGCAACGACGTGACCAACCGCAACGACTACAGCTGGACCTCGAACTGGTGGGGCTGGAGCACCTGGGCCGCGATCCAGGCCGCGGGGTCACGAGACTACGTGCACGTGAAGTGCTACAGCCTGACCGACGACCGATTCCTCGGCTGGCTGGGTGTCGGCTACAACAACTACACCGTGCTGGTCGCTGACGAGCAGGACGCCCACGGCCTGGTGTGGTACGCCGACGGCGACGACCTCTACCTGCGCAAGGACACCTCGGGAGGCGACCGCTACCTCGGTGAGGGCGTGTACAGCTACGCCGACTGGGGATTGTGGGGTGGCAACTACAAGAGCCCGGTGCTCTACAACGCCGACCAGACCCTCTCGCTCAAGGGCGCGCCCACCCGGAAGCTCTACCTCTACAAGGACAACCAGCTGTGCTGGTCGAACGGAGAGGAAGACCTCGAGTTCGTGCGGGTCGACCTGCCGGTCGGCGATCCGTTCGCCACCTTCTGAGCACGCGCCCGGTCAGCGCCCGCGCCGGGGAATCCGGTTCGACGCGGCGTCCCGGGCGCCCACGCGCCGCGACTGACCCGACATGGTCGCCCGGCCCGGCCGGGTCACAGGTCGAGCAACCCGCGGATGTCGTCGGCGCTCAGCGGCGCCGCCAGTTCGCTGCCCGAGCCGACCACCTGGTCGAACAGGTCCCGCTTGCGCTGCTGGAGGGCGACGACGCGCTCCTCGATGGTGTTCGCGCTGACCAGCCGATAGACGACGACGCTCTTGTCCTGGCCGATGCGGTGGGTGCGGTCGATGGCCTGGAGTTCGGCCGCGGGATTCCACCACGGATCGAGCACGAACACGTAGTCGGCCTCGGTGAGGGTGAGGCCGAAGCCCCCCGCCTTGAGGCTGATGAGGAACGCCGGGTCCGAGCCGCTGCGGAACGCCTCGACGCGGGCGGCCCGGTCGCGGGTGCGTCCGTCGAGGTACTGGTATCCGAGGCCGGCGGCGTCCAGTCGCGCCTTGACGAGCGCGAGGAACGAGGTGAACTGGCTGAACACCAGGGCCCGGTGTCCTTCGGCCGCCAGTTCGGTGAGCATGTCGACGAGCAGGTCGATCTTGGCCGACTGCGCGGCGTGCGCGGGGTCGACGAGCGCCGGTGACAGGCTCAGCTGACGCAACACCGTCAGCGACCGGAAGATGGCGATCCGGTTGCGGTTCAGGTCGCCCACCAGCCCGAGCACCTTCTGCCGCTCGGCCTGCAGCTGCTTGTCGTAGAGGCGCCTGTGGGCCGGACCCAGCGTGACCGGAAGCACCTGCTCCTGCTTGGGCGGCAGCTCGGTGGCCACCGCCTGCTTGGTGCGGCGCAGCATGAGCGGGCGGATGCGGCGGCGCAGACGAGGGAGCGCCTCGGGGTCGGTGTGGCTCTCGATCGGACGCCGGTAGAGCTCGGCGAACCGGTCGGGGTCGGGATAGAGCCCGGGCGCAGCGATCGACAGCAGGGACCACAGGTCCATGAGGTTGTTTTCGAGCGGGGTTCCGGTCATGGCGACCCGGATGCCGGCGGACAGTCTCCGCACGGCCTGATAGGCCCGGGAGTGCCGGTTCTTGACGAACTGGGCCTCGTCGAGGAACACCACCGACCAGCCCTGGGCGGCGTACTCGTCGGCGTCGAGCCGCAGCAGCGTGTACGACGTGACCACGACCTGGGCTCCTGCCGTCACCTCGGCGAGCGGGACACCGAGCTTGGACGCCGTGCGCGTCACCATCCGGACGTCGAGACCGGGGGTGAACCGGGCCGCCTCGGACGCCCACGTCGACAGCACGCTCGTGGGAGCCACGACGAGCACCGGGTCGTTCAATTCGCCGCGCTCGTGCACGGACGCGACGAGCGCCAGCGCCTGCAGCGTCTTACCCAACCCCATGTCGTCGGCGAGGATTCCACCCAGCCGGGACGCCCACAGGAAGCTCAGCCAGCGGAACCCCTCCACCTGGTAGGGGCGCAGGGTGGCGAGTAGCCCCGTCGGCACGCCCACGGCGGGCAACTCGGCCGGGTCGAGCAGCGCTGAGACGGCGCGCCGCCACCGGGTGGCCTGCTCGGCGACAACGCCCAGGCCGACCAGTTCCTCCCACAACCCGGCGTGTTCGATGCGCAACCGGTACTGTCCCGACTCCCCGTCCCCGAGCTCGCGGGCCTCCTCGATGAGGTGGCGCAGCTGTTCGAACTCCGGGCGGTCAAGGCTGAACCACGTGCCGGACGCCAGCACGAGGTGGTCGTGCCCCAGCGTCAGCGCGGTGAACAACTCGACGAACGGCACGTGCTCGGCGCCCAGAGTGACGTCGACGGCCAGATCGAACCAGTCGGTCGTTCCGCCGTCGGGCTCGCTGACGCTCAGCCTCACCTCGGGCGCGTCGGCCGACTCCCGGTAGTCGGGGACCTCACCGTGCACGATGACGGCGACGTCGTCGAGGGCCCGCAGTTGCGGCAGCGAGACCGTGGCCAGCTCGATCGTGGCCCGTCCGGCCAGGAGCGCTTCCGCGGCGGGGCGGCGTCCGACCACGGTGTCGATGCTCGGCCAGGGGCCGTCGGGCAGGGTCGCGAAGAGCGCGCGTTCGGCGTCTGGGTCGCGGACCGGCGGCTCATCGGCCTGCGGGGCGACCGGAAGCGTGAGTCGCCCCGGCGCGGAGCCGTATGCCACCGACCATCGCAGGGTCGCGCGATGACCCGGGTGGAAGCTCACCTCGACGTCGAGGGTGGGCCGGGCCGTGGCGGGAAGGTGGACGCCGTCGGCCTCACGCACCTCGATCGAACGCCTCAACGCGGGCAGGTAGCCCACCGCGAACTGGGGAATATCACGGTGGGGCACCTCGACGGGCCCCGCCTTCAGCAGCGACGCCTCGGCTCGGGACAGTGGGCGTTCGCACCCGGCGAGCAGGAGTTCACCGTTCACTGTGGCGACGACGCCGTGACCGGGATGCCCGAGCAGGTGCACCGCGCTTCCGGGTGCCACGCCGGGCACCGAGAACCTTGGGGTGAGGCTCAGCCCGGCCGCGGCCGGCTCGACCTCCACGACGAGGGACGCCGGCCCGTCGACCAGCCGAACGCGCGGCGTCCGGCTGCCCGGGACGAATTCGACACCGGAGTCCTTCGCTTGGCGAAGCGCCGCCCAGATGCTCGGACGCGCCTCGTCGAGGGACACGGTGCGGCCACGGCTGTAGTAGCCGGCGTAATAGCCCCCACCCGCGCTGGCGTGGATCTCCTGCAGCGCCTCGAGATGCCGGGCGCGGTACTCCCTGCCGGCGGTGGGCAGGCGGTCCCACTGCAGGTCGCCGCGGATCCAGCGCCCGGATACTCCGCGGCGCAGGGGGAGCAGGGACACCTCGCCTTCGCGGACGAGAGTGACCTGCACGGCGAGCGGTGATCCCTGGGGTACGGCTCCGGCCTCCTCGGTGATGTCGCGCAGTGCCCTCTGCCACGATGGAGCGCCATGCGGGGTTGACGGGGTCGGGTGGGTGGATTCGGCGCTCGCGCGGACCGTGATCAGCACAGCCACCGCATGCTTGCAGTCGCCGCCCACCGGGCAGGAACAGTGGGTCGTCAGCCACGGCCCGGACGCTGCCGACCCCTTGGTGATGAGGGTCTGGTAGGTGTGCGTTCCGTCGACGGTCGCGCTGACCACCAGACGCCTCTCGTCGCCGGCCACCGTGATGGGGCCGACGCGGCGTTGGGTCGCGTAGGCGCGGCCGCGCCGCAGCGTCTCGGGTCCGAAGCGGCGTACCAGCGCGTCGTCGGACATGCACAGCGAAGCCACAGCCTGCACCATCGACACCTGCGCCTCCCTCCCCGCGTCGTGACAGTCTCCCAGCGGCCGCTGACATTTGTCGCCGGCGTCCGGCCGTAGATCTCCATCATCGAACGTCAGGTCAAGCCGGCGCACCGGGTCGGGACCGCCGGCGTCCGGCCGTGCGCCCGCACCGCCACGCCACCGTGGACGGGGGAAGACCCCATGTCGGCCACGTCCGGCCCCCGCCTTGGAGGCCGCTGTTAGGTTGGCGACAGGTCACAACCTGTCGATGACAGGAGCGAAGGGGAACGTCATGCACGGTCATCAGTACGCGTCCGGCCCGCTCGGACCCGGCTTCCCGTCCCTGGCCGGACTGGTTGGCCGTCTGCAGGAATTCGCGGCGACCGGCGCGCCGCAGGAGCACCGGGGGGATATCCGCGCGGCGATCCTGCGCTTGCTGTCCGAGCAGCCCATGCACGGCTATCAGATCATCCACGAGATCGGCGATCGGAGCCGTGGCGTCTGGACCCCGAGCGCGGGGTCGGTGTACCCGACCCTGCAGTTGCTGTTCGACGAGGGTCTCGTCGCATCCGATCAGCAGGCCGGCAAGAAGGTCTACCACCTGACCGACGCGGGCCGGGAGACGGTCGCCGAGGTCGCTGCCGGTCCGGCCCCGTGGGACGAGGCCGCCGGGGCGGCTGGGGGCGGCAGCGGCTACCACCAGGCCGTGGGGAGGCTGGTGCAGGCGATCGTCCAGGTGGGCCGGAACGGCACCGCTGCCCAGCGGGCGGCCGCGTCGGCGGTCCTCGACAGCGCGCGCAAACAGCTCTTCGCGATCCTCGCCGACGACTGACCGACCGGCGTCCACCACCACCCCGGAGGCTGCATGAAGCGGTCGGCCCTGCGAGCCCGCTACCGGCGGATCGTGTTCTTCTTCGCGCGGGTGACGGCGGGCTTCATCCTCTGGGAGATCGTGCTTCGCCGGGTGGGCCTGGGCAGGCTCTCCGACCGGACGCGCACCTCGCGCAACCGGCGCACGGCGGTCCGGTTCCGGGCGCTGGCGATCTCGATGGGCGGCCTGATGATCAAGGTCGGCCAGTTCCTGTCGGCCCGCCTCGACGTGCT
>JAJXWF010000101.1 GCA_021781735.1 Actinomycetes bacterium | reverse complement strand
CGTGGTAGCAGGGCAACCCCGGCACGGCGCCCCCGACCTCGGACGCGGCTATCCTCCGGCTTCCCAGACGCTGCTGGAGCGCGCGTGGCTGGTGGCGCGCGCGAGCGCCGCCGGCCTCGACGCCTCCGCCTCGGCGACCATGTCCCACCAGGTGCTCACCCGCGAGCGGGTGCTGCGCCCCTTGGGTCGGGCGGCGCGCCGGGCGATCAGCTCGGCCGTGTCGTGGCCCTCGCGCGCGCTGGTCGAGTGAGGGGGGCCGAGGAAGCTCAGGCGCCGGTGGCGTGCAGGCCACCGTCGACGTGGATGATCTCTCCGGTGGTCATCGGGAAGAAGTCGCTGAGCAGCGCGACGACGGCCCGCGCGGTGGGCTCCATGTCGGTCGGCGACCACCCGAGCGGCGCCCGTTCGGCCCACACCTCGTTGAAGGTGTTGGCACCCGGGATCGCCTTCTTCGCGATGGTCTCGAGCGGCCCGGCGGCGATCAGGTTGCTGCGGACGCCGGCCGGGCCCAGATAGCGCGCCAGGTAGCGGCTGGCCGACTCGAGCGCGGCCTTGGACACGCCCATCCAGTCGTAGGCGGGCCACGAGACGGTGGCGTCGAAGGTGAGGCCGACCACCGACGCCGTGTCGCCGAACATCGGCTGGCAGGCCGTGGTGAGGCTCACCAGCGAGTAGGCCGACACCTGCAGCGACGTCGCGACGTCGTCCCATCCGGTCGACAGGAAGTTGCCGCCGAGGGCGGTCTCGGGGTCGGCGTAGGCGATCGAGTGGACGATGCCGTCGAGTTGGTCGACGTGGCGGCTCAGTTCGTCGGTGATGCCGGCCAGGTGGTCGGCATCGGTGACGTCGAGCTCGATCACCGGGGGCACCGGGTCGAGGCGCTGGACGATCCGCCTGGTGAGGCTCAGTGCCCGGCCGAAGTTCGACACCACCACGGTGGCACCCTCGGCCTGGGCGACCCGGGCCACCTCGTAGGCGATCGAGGTGTTCATCGTCACACCCGTGACCAGAATGGACTTGCCCTCAAGAATTCCCATGTGTGGCTCCTGTCGTGCGTGGGGTCGCTGGTCAGTGTCCCATGCCGAGACCGCCGTCGACGGGGATCACGGCCCCGTTGACGTAACCGGCGCCGTCGCCGGCCAGGTAGGCGACCGCGGCCGAGATGTCGGCGACGCTGCCGAGGCGTCCGGCGGGGATGCGCTGCTGGTAGCCCTTGACGGTCTCCTCGGGCAGCACCGAGGTCATGTCGGTCTCGATGAAGCCCGGCGCGACCACGTTGCACGTGATGCCGCGTCCGCCTAGTTCCCGGGCGACACTGCGAGCGATGCCGACCAGGCCCGCCTTGGACGCCGCGTAGTTCACCTGGCCGGGCGAGCCCAGCAGCCCCACGACCGAGCCGACGAGCACGATGCGACCGAACCGCTTGCGCATCATGGTGCGGGTGGCGCGCTTGATGAGCCGGAACGTGCCGGTGAGGTTGGTGTCGATGACCGCCGACCACTCGTCGTCGCTCATCCGCATCAGCAGGTTGTCGCGGGTGATCCCCGCGTTGGCCACGAGGATCTCGACCGGTCCGAGCCGCTCCTCGATGGTGACGAACGCGGTCTCGACCTGCTCGGGATCGGTGATGTCGCACGGCACACCGAGTACCCCCTCGGGCACGTCGCCGCTGCGGTGGATCCCGGCCACCCGGTAGCCGGCCGCGTGCAGGGACGCCGCGATCCCCCGACCGATGCCCCGGCTCGCGCCGGTGACCAGGACGACGCGTCCTGGAGAGTCGGATTGGGGACCGTCAGCGGCGGGAGGATCCACCGGGGACCTGTCTGCTGAGGTGCTCACCCGCCTGAAACTACCCGATTCCGGGTGGGCGGCGCGCGGTCGCGGCGCGAGAGCGCGCACGGCCACCCGCGCTCCCCCGCGCTCGCGATGTCGATCCCGGCCCCGCACAATCGGGTGGGCTGACCCGGCGGGTCACGAACTAGAGTGGAGGCGTGACAGCCCTGGACCGCCGTGTGGCGACACCACCGGGCGAACCGGTGGTGATCACCCATGCCGCGCTGAGCCACTCCGAGGACATGTCGCGGCGCCAGCACCGCTACCTCATCACGATGTCCATCCGCACCGCCTGCTTCGTCGGCCTGTGGCTCACCCCCGGAGTGTGGCGGTGGTCGTTCCTCGTCGGCGCCGCGGTGCTGCCCGCCATCGCGGTCGTGCTGGGCAACGCGGCCGACCGTCGCAGCGCGGTGGTCGACGACACCGCGCCGAGCACCGGTGAGACCCCGCGTGCGGCGATCACCGACCAGAGCGTCATCCCCGGCGAAGTGGTCGATTGAGCCGCGCCGACGCGGCGTCCCGACCGGGTAGGGTCGGCGACGTGAGACGACTGTGGCTGCGCTGGATCGGCCTGGTGGTCTTCGTGGCACTCATGGGCACCTTGTTCGTTCGCCTCGGCGAGTGGCAGTGGCACAAGTCCAAGGCCCGCGACGCGTACAACGCCATGGTCCGTACCAACCAGGTGGTGCCGGTGGCAGCGTTCCCCGGCGTCTTCGCACCCGGTCACACGATCGCCGACTCCGAACAGTGGCAACGGATCACGGTGACCGGCAGCTACGACACAGCGCACCAGTTCCAGGCGATGGAACGCAGCGTCAACTCCCAGCCAGGCACCGAGATCGTCACCCCGCTGCAGGCCACAAACGGCGTGACCGTACTGGTCGACCGGGGGCTGCTGCCGCGGCCGCCCGGCCAGAACGACCCCACCACGCTGCCCGACCCGCCGGCCGGCACCGTCACCGTGGTCGGATACGTGCGGCGGGACGAGGTCGGCACGACCACCCAGATCACCCCGGTCAACCACCGCATGCGCCTCATCAACACACCCGCGATCGCCGCGCAGGTGCCCTATCCAGTCGTCGACGGGTATCTGCAGCTCATCAGCTCCACTCCGGCCCAGAGTGGCGGACTGATCCCCCTCGGCCTGCCGCAGTTGGGCAGCGGACCCTACTTCTCCTACGCCATCCAGTGGTTCATGTTCACGGTGATGGCGGCGGCGGGGGTCGTCATGATGATCCGGGGCGATCTCCGTGATCGCCGCAAGGCCCGGCGACGGGCGGCCGTCGCGGCGCAGAATAGGCCGGAGGCTCAACCATCCGACCAGGAGGATTCACATGCAGCTCGGACTGACTGACAAGGTGTTCGTCGTCACGGCCGCGAGCTCCGGGCTCGGTCTGGCGGCCGCCCGGTCGCTCGTTGACGAGGGCGCGCGGGTCTGCCTGGTGGCCCGACGCGAGCAGGTGCTCGACGACCTCGTCGCCCGGTTCGGGGGTCGAGCGGTGCGGGTCGCCGGTGACCTCACCGACCCCGGGCTGCCCCAGCAGGCGGTCGATGTCGCGGCCGAGGCGTTCGGACGCGTCGACGGGGCGCTGGTGAGCGTCGGCGGACCGCCGCGCGGCGGCGTCCTCGACAACACCGACGACGAATGGCTCGCCGCGTTCGGGTCGGTGTTCCTGCCCGCGCTGCGCACCGTACGCGCCGTGATGGCCGCCAACCCGGCACCCGCCATCGCCTTGGTGCTGTCCACATCGGCGAAGGTGCCCCTGGCCACGATGGCGATCAGCAACGGTCTGCGCCCGGGGCTCGCGATGCTGGTCAAGCAGCTCGCCGACGAGATCGGCCCCGCGGGCGGGCGGGCCGTCGGGCTCATGCCCGGCTCGATCCTCACCGAACGCATCCGGTTCCTGCACGATCAGGCGCCCGATCCCGCCGCGGCGCGAGCCGCCGCCGAGGCCGCCATTCCACTGCGGCGTCTCGGCGACCCCGCGGAGTTCGGCCGGGTGGCCGCCTTCGTCCTGTCGGAGGCCGCGAGCTACCTCAGCGGGTGCATGCTGCCGGTTGACGGTGGCGCGCTCCGCGCCGTCTGACGCGCGCGATGACCGCTCCACCCCCGGGACTGCTCAGCGTCGTCGGCATGCTCGCCTGCCCGGTGTGCTCCGCCGCGCTCACCCCGGATTCCGGGACGCTGCGCTGCCCCGCCGGCCACGGCTTCGACATTGCCCGTCAGGGACACGTCAACCTGCTCGGGCACGCCGCCCCACGGAACGCCGACACGGCGGTGATGGTCGCGGCCCGGCAGCGATTCCTGGACGCCGGCCACTACGACCCCGTCTCCGACACGATCGCCGCCGGCCTGCGGGCCTGCCGCCGCATCGTCGACGCCGGAGGCGGCACCGGCCACCACCTCGCCCGGGCGCTCGACGGCGCACCCGAGGCGGTTGGGCTGGTCGTCGACGTCTCAGTACCCGCGGCGCGCCGCGCCGCCCGGGCCCACCCGCGCCTGGGGGCCGTGGTGGCCGACACGTGGCGTTCGCTGCCGGTGCGTTCGGGGGTCGCCGACGCGCTGCTGTGCGTGTTCGCCCCCCGCAACGCCGCGGAGTTCGCCCGGGTGCTCGCCCCGGGCGGCCTGCTCGTCGTGGTCACCCCCAACCCGGGGCACCTGGCCGAGGCGCGCGAGGCCCTCGGCCTCATCGGCATCCAGGATGACAAGCTGGCCGCGGTGCGGCGCAGCCTGGCCGGCGCGTTCGAGCCGGTCGCCACCCGCCGCGTCCACGGGCTGATGAAGCTCACCGCCTCCGAGGTCGGCGACCTCGTGGCGATGGGACCCAACGCATTCCACGCGCACGCCCCGGCGAATGCCGCGTTGCGCGTGGGCCTCGACGTGCAGGTGACGACGTTCCGGCGTCCCGTGCCCCGCTGAGCCCGGATGCGGCTCAGGCGAGCGAGATGAGGTCGGCGTAGTCGGGCGACCAGAGGTCTTCGACGCCGTCGGGCAGCAGCAGCACCCGGTCGGGGTTGAGCGCCTGAACGGCCCCCTCGTCGTGGGTCACCAGGATCACCGCACCCTTGAACGTGTTGAGCGCCCCGAGCACCTCCTCGCGGGAGGCCGGGTCGAGGTTGTTGGTGGGCTCGTCGAGCAGCAGCACGTTCGCCGACGACACCACCAGGGTGGCCAGCGCCAGCCGGGTCTTCTCCCCACCAGACAACACCCGGGCCGGCTTGTCGACGTCGTCGCCGGTGAACAGGAACCCACCGAGGACCTTGCGGCAGTCGGTGGCCGACAGGGCGGGCGCCGCGGACGTCATGTTCTCGAGCACGGTCTGGGTGAGGTCGAGCAGGTCGTGCTCCTGGGCGAAGTAGCCCAGCTTCAGCCCATGGCCAGCGATCACCTCGCCGGTGTCGGCCCGTTCCACCCCAGCCAGCAGCCGCAGCATCGTGGTCTTGCCGGCGCCGTTCAGACCGAGCACCACCACCCGCGAGCCCCGGTCGATGGCGAGGTCGACGCCGGTGAACACCTCGAGCGACCCGTATGTCTTCGACAGGTCGTTGGCCATGAGCGGGGTCTTGCCGCACGGAGCCGGGTCGGGGAAGCGGATCCGCGCCACCTTGTCGGAGGCTCGCTCCCCCTCGACGCCGGCCAGCAGCCGCTCCGCCCGCTTCGCCATGTTCTGCGCCGCGGTGGCCTTGGTGGCCTTGGCACGCATCTTGTCGGCCTGGGCGAGCAGGGTGTCGGCCTTACGCTCGGCGTTGAGCCGTTCCCGCTTCCGGCGCTTCTCGTCCTGCTCCCGCTGCGCGAGATAGAGCTTCCAGCTCATCGAGTAGACGTCGAGCTCAGCCCGGTTGGCGTCGAGGTGGAACACCTTGTTCACGGTGGCGTCGAGCAGGTCGGTGTCGTGGCTGATCATCAGCACGCCACCGCCATAGCCCTGGAGGAAGCTCCGCAGCCAGGAGATGGAGTCGGCGTCCAGGTGGTTGGTCGGCTCGTCGAGCAGCAGGGTGTCGGCGCCGGAGAACAGGATCCTGGCAAGCTCGACGCGGCGCCGCTGGCCACCCGACAGGTGCCGCAACGGCTCGTTCATCACCCGATCGGGCAGCCCCAGGTTCGCCGCGATCCGCGCCGCGTCACCCTCGGCCGCGTATCCGCCCGCCGCGACGAACTGCGCTTCGGCGCGCGCATAGTCGGACATGGCGTCGTCACGCTCTCGCCCCGTGGTGGTGCTCATCGTGTGTTCGAGGGCCCGCATGCGGGCGGTCACGCGGTCGAGGCTGCGCGCGGACAGGATCCGGTCGCGGGCGGTGACGTTGAGGTCGCCGTCGCGCGGGTCCTGCGGCAGGTAGCCGAGTTGCCCGGTGCGGGTCACCGTGCCGGACGCCGGCAGCCCCTCCCCGGCGAGGATGCGGGTCAGCGTGGTCTTGCCGGCGCCGTTGCGCCCGACCAGCCCGATCTTGTCGCCCGGGATCACCTGGAACGCCACCGGCGCCAGCAGCAGCCGGGCGCCGGCCCTGACCTCGATATCTCTCACCTGAAGCACGCGGGCCAGTTTCTCATCTTCACGCTCGGATTTCCCCTCGGTTGTTGGCGGACCGGGCGCCCCGGGCTAGTCTCGCGGCGTCCGAGACCACTCGAAGGAGATCGGAAATGACCACACCAGCGCACGACCGGGCCCGGCGCCGGGAGCCACCGGCGGCCCAGGCCGACGCCAAGGACTGGACCTTCGTGATCATCGGGGGCTGCCCCGAGTGCGGGTTCGCGCCGTTCGACGCCCACGACACCGGCAACCGGCTGCGGTCGAGCATCGGCGCCTGGCAGGACGTGCTGGCGCGTCCCGGCGTCCGGACCCGGCCGCGGCCCGCGGTCTGGTCGCCGCTCGAATACTGCTGCCACGTGCGCGACGTGTGCGAGTTGTTCAGCGCTCGGCTGAACGCGTTGCTCGCGGCCGACCCGGAGACCGGCGCCCGCTTCGCCGATTGGGACCAGGACGCGACCGCGCTGGAAAAGCGCTACTGGGACGACGATCCCACCGAGGTGTCCCGGGCGTACGCCGACCTGGCCGGCCGATTGGCGCGCGAGTGGGACGCCGTGCGCGAGGACCAGTGGGATCGGCGTGGCACGAGATCGAACGGGTCGCAGTTCAGCGTGGCGACGCTCGGCGTCTATCTCATCCACGACATCGAACATCACCTGCACGACGTCGGGGCGTGAGGCCGGGGCCATCACCACGACCTCGTCGAGCCGCGCACTGGCCCGGTCCGCGTGCGCGCCGGGGCCCGGTTCGCGGCGAGTCCCCGCGAAGATGTGACGCTGCCGAGCGTCACCCGGCCACCAGCGGGTCGCGTGTCAGGACGTGCACCATTCCGCGGGCGACCCGATCGGGTCTGGGCGGCGGGCAGTTCGCCCGTTCAGACGTTGTAGCCGATCGCGCGCAACTGCTCTCGGCCGTCCTCGGTGATCATGTCGAGGCTCCACGGGGGCAGCCACACCCAGTTGATCGCCACCGACTTCACCAGGCCCTCGAGCACCGTCTGGGTGTCGTACTCGAGCCGATCGGTGAGCGGGCAGGTGGGGCTGGTGAGTGTCATGTCGAGGGTGACGTTCGCCTCGTCGTCGATGTGGACGCCGTACACGAGGCCGAGGTCGACGACGTTGACCATCAGTTCGGGGTCGACGACATCGCGCATCGCCTCCTCGATCTCCTCGACGCTCGGCAGCGCCGAGGGAGCCGCGGTGGTGTCGGGAAGCTCGTCGCGCACGAGGTCACTCGGACGTGGTTCCTGCTCCGCCGCACCGGGGAGGGTGTCGGTGCTCTGGTCGGGACGCTGGTACATGTCACATCTCACTTTCGGGGTCGGGCACCTCGGCACCGGCCCGCACGAGCGCGTCGCGCAGGGCGGACCATCCGAGGAGGGCGCATTTGACGCGCGCCGGGAACTGGGCGACACCGGCGAAGGCGATGCCGTCCTCGAGCCGGTCCTCATCGGGCTCCACCAGACCCTGACCGTGCATCATGTGGCGGAACTCGTCGAACAGGGCCATCGAGTCGGCGACGTCGCGCCCGATGACCAGATCGGTCATCACCGACGTCGACGCCTGTGAGATGGAGCATCCGACGGCGTCGTAGCTGACGTCGTCGATGGTCTCGCCGTCGAGATGAACGCGCAGGGTGAGCTCGTCGCCGCAGCTGGGGTTCACGTGGTGCACCTCGGCCCCGAAGGGTGAGCGCAGGCCCGCGTGGTGCTTCTCGCGGTAATGGTCGAGGATGATCTCCTGGTAGAGCTGGTTGACGTCGGGTCCTGCTGTCATGCACTCACCTCTGCTCGGGTCTGGTTCTGGTCCCGCTGCCGGCGGGCGGCCGCGCGCAGCGCCCGGCGTCGCTCGGTGCCGCCCTCGGAGGACATCCGCCCGGCGAAGAAGTCGCGGGTGTGGACGAGGGCCTCGGCGAGCCGGTCGATCTCGGCCTCGGTGGTGTAGAGATAGCCGGACGCCCGGGTCGACGACTGCACCCCGAGCCGCTCGTGCAGCGGCCGCGCGCAGTGGTGGCCACCACGGATGGCGATCCCGCGGGCGTCAAGCAGCTGCATGACGTCGTGCGGGTGCACACCGTCGAGGACGAACGAGATCGCCCCGCCACGATCGACGGCCTCGGTGGGTCCGAGAATGCGCAGTCCGCCGATGCCGCCGAGGGCGGCGAGGGCGTACCGGGTGATCTGCTGCTCGTGCTCGGCGACGGCGTCCATGCCCAACTCGGAGAGGTAGTCGACGGCCGCCCCCAGCCCGACCACCTCGGCGATCGGTGGCGTGCCGGCCTCGAACCGGTAGGGAGGCGGGGCGTACGTGGACCCGGTCATCCGCACGACCTCGATCATCTCTCCACCGCCGAGGAACGGCGGCAGGTCGGCGAGCAGGTCGTAGCGGCCCCAGAGCACGCCGACGCCGGTCGGCCCGACCATCTTGTGCCCCGTGAACGCGAGCAGGTCGGCGCCGAGGTCGGCGACCGAGGTCGGCAGTTGGGGCACCCCCTGGGAGGCGTCGACGACCATGGTCGCGCCGACCGCATGTGCCTGTTCGGCGATCCGGGCGATCGGGTTGATGGTGCCGAGCACGTTGGACACCCAGGTGAGCGAGACGACACGGGTGCGCTCGTTGATGAGCCCCTCGCGCTCGGCCCGGTCGAGGTCGAGGCGTCCGTCGTCGGTGATGTCGAACCACCGCAGGGTCGCGCCGGTGCGCTCGCATGCCAACTGCCAGGGGACGATGTTGCTGTGGTGCTCCATCACCGAGATGACGACCTCCTCGCCCGGGTGCAGCCGCGATCCGAGGGTGTGGGCCGCGAGGTTCAGCGCCTCGCTGGCGTTCTTGGTGAAGACGATCTCCTCGGGCCGTGCGGCGCCGACGAAGCGGGCGACGCGGGCGCGGGCCGACTCGTACGCCGCGGTCGCCTCCGCACCGAGCATGTGCATGGCCCGGGCCACGTTCGCGTTGTGCATCAGCAGGTGGTCGGCGACGGTCTCGACGACCCTGCGGGGCTTCTGCGAGGTGTTCGCCGAGTCGAGGTAGGTCAGCGGAAACTCCCCGACTGTGCGCTCCAGCACGGGGAAATCCCTGCGGACGGCGTCCACGTCATACATCCCACACCACCTTCCCTGCATCCTTCGTGTTCACGACCACGTCACCTACCCATCACCTGTCCAACAAGCCCGGCACCGGGAACCTTCCCCCGGTGAATCGGGCGCCCGGTGAGCGAGGCCGGGGACTCATCTCGGTTTGCGGGCCAGAAACGCCGCTTGCCCCGGTTGAGCCGCCCGACCTTCTCACGTTCCCACCTGTCCGCCGGAGCCCAGAGACTGAACCCCCGAACCCTCGGGCCGCCAGGAGTCCGGGCGACGAGGCCGGGGACTCATCTCGGTTTGCGGGCCAGAAACGCCGCTTGCCCCGGTTGAGCCGCCCGACCTTCTCACGTTCCCACCTGTCCGCCGGAGCCCGGCGACTGAACCCCCGAACCCTCGCGCCGCCAGGAGTCCGGGCGACGAGGCAGGCGCCGCCACGCGGCGCCGGTGCGCCGAGGAGCGGGGGGTTGCAAGGGGGCACGCCCCCCTGCAACACACAGCATCACGCAGCCTTGCGGGTGAAGCGTTCGTAGCCGTTGGCCTCCAGTTCCTCCGCCAGTTCCTTGCCGCCGGTCTCGGCGACCCTGCCGTCGACGAAGACGTGCACGACGTCGGGGTGCACGTAACGCAGGATGCGGGTGTAGTGCGTGATGAGGAGCAGTCCGCGATCGCCGCCCGCGGTGTAGCGGTTGATCCCGTCCGAAACGACCTTGAGGGCGTCGATGTCAAGGCCCGAGTCGGTTTCGTCGAGGATCGCGAAGGTCGGGTTGAGCAGTTCGAGCTGGGCGATCTCGTGGCGCTTCTTCTCCCCGCCCGAGAACCCCTCGTTGACCGAGCGGGACGAGAACGCACTGTCGAGTTCGAGCTTGTTGAGCGCCGCGTTGACGTCCTTCACCCAGGTGCGGACCTTGGGTGCCTGGCCGTCGAGCGCGGTCTTGGCGCTGCGCAGGAAGTTCGCCACGGAGACGCCAGGCACCTCGACGGGGTACTGCATGGCGAGGAACAGGCCCGCCCGGGCCCGCTCGTCGACGGTGAGCTTGGTGAGTTCGACGCCGTCGAGAGTCACCGAGCCGGAGGTGATCCGGTACTTCGGGTGGCCCGCGATCGAGTAGGCGAGGGTCGACTTGCCCGACCCGTTCGGGCCCATGATCGCGTGCACCTTGCCGGAGTCTGCGGTGAGGTCGACCCCCTTGAGGATCTCGATCGGTCCGGTCTCGGTGAGGACGTCGACGTGCAGTCCGGAAATGGCGAGGGTGGCCATGGTCAGTTCTCCTGGTGTGTGGTCGTGAGGGGGTGGGGGTCGAAGACGATGGGGTTGTCGATGTCGACCTGGATGTCGTCACCGACGATACGGACGGGGTAGACGGGCACCGGCTGGGTGGCGGGGAGGCCGAGGGCCGCTCCCGTGCGCAGGTCGAACCGGGAGCCGTGCAGATAGCACTCGATCGAGCGGTCCTCGACGTCACCCTCGCTCAGGGGCACCCTGGCGTGGCTGCACTCGTCGTGGATGGCGTACCAGTCGCCCTCGTGTCGCACGATCGCCACGTCGAAGTCTCCGGCGTCCACGGCCAACGGCCGGTCGTCGGTGATCTCGGAGATCTGTGCCAGCGTGCGGAAGCTCATGCATCCTCCCCGGCGGTGACCGCGGACAACTCCCGCTCGACCTCTTCGAGCATCCGCTGCTCGATGGCGGGCACCCCGATCCGGCGGATGATGTCGACGAAGAAGCCGTGCACGACCAGACGCCGCGCCTCGACCTCGGAGATGCCGCGGCTCCTGAGATAGAACAGCTGCTCGTCGTCGAAGCGCCCGGTGGTCGACGAGTGCCCCGCCCCGATGATCTCGCCGGTCTCGATCTCGAGGTTCGGCACCGAGTCGGCCTGGCAGCCGTCGGTGAGCACGAGGTTCTTGTTCGCCTCGTAGGTCTCGATGCCCTCGGCCACCTTGCGGATCAGC
>JAJXWF010000100.1:4356-11414 GCA_021781735.1 Actinomycetes bacterium | reverse complement strand
GGTCGAGGGTGTCCGGATGATCGGTGGCGCATCGAAATCGGCGGCCGTGCAGCAATTGGCCCCCGACCTGCTGGGTGTCCCGGTCGAGGTCCCGGCACCGGGGGAGTACGTCGCGATGGGCGCCGCGCGCCAGGCCGCCTGGGTTCTCACCGGCGACCTGCCCGATTGGCCCGTGGCCACCGAGGCGACGCCCACGGCGTCCGGCGCCGCCGGGGCCGGGGTGCTGGAACGCTACGAAGAACTCAGCGATCTGGTGGCCGAACAGTACCGCTGAGGGCGTCCGCAGCGCCGCGTCAGGCCCTGGCGACCAGCGTCAACAGCGTCGCCTCGGGCCGGCACGCCACCCGGTACGGGGCGTACGGCGACGTGCCGACGCCCGCCGACACGTGCAGCCACGCGCTGTTCCCGCCCGCCATGTGGCGGCTGAGTCCCTTGACCCGGTCGGTGTCGAGATCGCAGTTGGTGACCAATGCCCCCACCCCCGGCACGCATACCTGTCCCCCGTGCGTGTGGCCCGCGAAGATCAGGTCGACACCATCGGTGGTCATCGCGTCCAGCAGGCGCAGGTAGGGCGCGTGTGTCACCCCGACGCTGATCACAGCGCCCTCGTCGGGCCCCGCGACCCGCGAATAGTCGTCGCGATCCAGGTGTGCGTCGTCGGTGCCCCGGAACGCCACCGGGCGCCCGTCGATCTCGAGCACCACGCGCCGCTCGTTCAGGTCGACCCAGCCGCCGCTCGACAGCATCGCGCGCAGTTCCGCGACCGGAAGGGAGTCGGGCGGAACGGTGCGTCGAGTGCTCGGCCCGACGAGGTATCGGAGTGGGTTGCGGAAGCGCGGCACCGTGTAGTCGTTGGAGCCGAACACGAAGACACCCGGCACGGCGAGGAGGCGTCCCCACGCATCGGCGAGCAGGTCGATCGACCCGGGCGCTGAGATGTTGTCGCCGGTGTTGATGACGAGGTCTGGCTCGAGTCCGGCCAGCGTGGACAAGAACTCGAGCTTGCGTCGCTGGTAGGGCATGAGGTGGATATCGGACAGGTGCAGCACCCGGATCGGGCGCTGGCCCCGTGGGAGGATCGCCACCTCGACCCGACGGACGGTGAAGGCCGTGGCCTCGGCCATGCCGTAGGCGAGCGCACCTGCACCCGCAGCGACAAGACCCGAGGCCACGCGCATGAGAGCGGCGCCCACGCTCACCCGCCCGGCTTGTGCGGATTCGTCTTCGGTGGGCTGGACGTCGTCGAGGTGACGGGCGCCGAACTCGACGGGGCCGGGGGTGCCGTCGGCGGCGGCGCGGTCCCGCTCGAGACGAGCAGCTGGATCTGGGTTCCCACGGCCACCTGGCTGCCCGCGCTCGGGTAGGTGCCGATGAACGTGCCGGCCGGGTAGGTGCTCGAGTAGACGTTGGTGACGATCGTCCCGAAGCCGGCCTGCTCCAGCGTCGACTTGGCGGCGCTCAGGCTCATGCCACGCACGTCGGGCACGGTGATCTTCTTGCCGTCGAGGATGCTCTGGCTGGGCGAGTGGAACGGGGTGTCGGGCTTGCCCTGCAGTGCCGCGCTCATGACTCCGCGCCAGACCCGCCCGGCGTCACTGCCACCGTGGCCCTGGAGGTAGCAGCCGACGCTGCCGCAGGCGCTGCCGTGGGTCCGCACGCCGGTGATGTCCTTGCTGGACCTGTTCTGGAAATATGACGACGTCGAGTCGGCGGCGATCAGCCCCGCGCCGGCCACCTCGGGGGTGTAGCCCATGAAGGCCACCGATTGCGCCGAGTCGTTCGTTCCGGTCTTGCCGGCCTGGTTGGTGTACCCGGGGATCCGGGTGATCGCCCCGGTGCCACCGGGCTGCATGACCTGTTGCAGCAGATAGCTGACACCGTCGGCGACGTCGGCGCTCATGACGCGGTGGCAGTTGGCCGCGGGAACGGGCAACTGCTTGTTGTTCTTCGTGACAGCCGATCGGATGACGATCGGGTCGCAGTGGACGCCGCGGTTGGCGAAGGTCGCGTACGCGCTGGCCATGCTGAGAGGCGACACCTCGAGAGCCCCGAGGGTGAAGGACGGGAACTGCTGTGCGGGCGCCTCGAGATTGAGCCCGACGGCCGACTTCACGCCGGCTGCCTCGGCCATCTTGATCGTGTTGCAGAGCCCGGCGTGCAGTTCGAGTTGGACGAAATAGGTGTTGATCGAGTACCGAATGGCGTTGATCATGTTGAACGTGCCCACGCCGGTGGAGTTGCGCGGCTTCCAGTTGGGCTCGACGACGGGGCCGTCGCAGCCCTGGAACGGCACGCCGCTGAAATCCAACGGGGACGGCGAGTAGTACTTCGTCTGCACCCCGATGCCCCTGTCGAGGGCTGCGGCGGCGGTGAACGCCTTGAAGGTCGACCCGAACTGGAATCCGGTTGACCCGCCCTTGGACTGGTCGACCGCGTAGTTGATCCAGGTCTGGCCCTGCTTGGTGTCCGAGCCCATGATCGGACGGCTCTGCACCATCGAGGTGATCAGACCGGTGCTCGGCTGCACCGTGACCCCCACCCCGATGACCGGATCGGTGGGGGCGATGAACGAACTCATCGACTGCTGCGCCGCCTGCTGCACCTTGGGGTCGATCCCGGTCTGGATGGTGAGACCGTCGCGGTTGAGCGCGTTGATCCGATCCGTCTGGGTCTTCCCCAGCGACGTCATGTCCTGGATGATCGTGTTGTAGGCGTATTGGCAGACGAACGGGAACTGGGAGCTGAAGCAGCCGCTCCGCATCGCCTGCACCTTGCTCTTGTCGAACTTCGTGGCCTTGGCCTTGTCGGCCGCCGCAGAGCTGACGATGCCGAGTTGAGCCATCCGGTTGAGCACGACGTTGCGCCGCTCGATCGCTGCCGCCGGATGGGTGACCGGATCGTAGGCGTCGGGATTCTGCACGATCCCGGCGAGCATGGCCGACTGCGCGAGGGTGAGGTTCTTGGCCGAGGTGTCGAAGTAGTGCTTGGCCGCCGCCTCGACACCGTAGGCTCCGTCGCCGTAGTAGGCGATGTTGAGGTAGCGCTCGAGGATCTGGTCCTTGGTGAGCTTCTGTTCGACCCCGACCGCGTAGCGCAGTTCGCGGATCTTGCGGCTCAGCGTGTCGGCCTGGGCGGCCTGCACTTCCGCCTGGTTTCCGGCCGCCACCGCGTTCTCGATGAGCGCCTGCTTGACGTACTGCTGGGTGAGCGTCGAGGCCCCCTGGAGGCTCCCGCCCGCCGAGTTGTGGACCAGCGCCCGCAGGATGCCCTGGAGGTAGATGGCCCCGTGCTGGTAGAACTCGTGATCCTCGATCGCCACCTGCGCCTGGCGCATCACCGGGGCGATGTTGTTGAGCGAGGTGTAGACGCGGTTCTGGTCGTAGAACTCGGCCAGCACCGACCCGTCGGTCATCAGTAGCCGGGACCGTTCCATCTGGGGCGTCACGGTCAGTTCGGTGGGCAGGCTATCCAGTGCGTCCGCGGTCGTTCGGGCCGCGGTGCTGAGAAGGATCGTGCCTGGCAGCAGCAGCCCGGCAACCAGCAGCCCGCAGGCCACGCTGACGATGCCGAACACTGACAGGGCATAGAGCTTTCCGCCCGTCCTGGGTGAACTCATGGGCTCTAGGGTACGTGACGCCCCGACGGACGCCGCCATGCCGCGGCCGGAGGAGGGGGGTTGGAGGGCGTCCCCGACGGTGGAGGGACGAATGCGCCGGTGGGCGTGCCCGCGTGGGACAACGGGGAAGGGTTCGGTGGGCATGGCATTGCATGGCCTTGCATCGTGCTGTAGATTCCAGAAAAATCCCGATCACAACGGCTGATGGTTCGACCCGGCGCTCCGGCCGCTGAACGGGGGCATGGATAGGATGGATGGTTCACAGCGCCAACGGCGGTGCGGTGATCCGTGGTTGACCAACCGGAATCGGAAGAGGGACCGACCATGAACATCGTCCAGACCGATGATTGGACATTGGACGCGCGGTGCCGGGGCATGGCGGATGCGTTGTTTCCCGAAGGCAAGGATCAGAAGCGGGCACGAATCGTGTGCATGGGCTGCCCGGTGCGCGCCATCTGCCTGGCCGAGGCGCTCGACAACCGCATCGAGTGGGGAGTGTGGGGCGGCCTCACCGAGCGCGAACGCCGCCAGTTACTGCGGCAGCGTCCCGAGGTCACCTCGTGGCTCGCCGTGCTCACCTCCTCGGGTGACGTCGGCACGCACGGTCACGCCGCCGGCCACGAGCCCCTGCCGGCGGGTGTGGTCGAGGTCATGCGCGGCCTGCCCACCGACCATCCGCACGTGCGGGCCGCGATGGCTTCCCACGGTGAGGTCGAGTCGTCCGGGGCCGGTCCCCATGGGTTCGACGGCGCCGGGGCGGGGCGCCACCCGGTCAGCAGCCGCGGCTAGCCGGGTCGGTGTGCCCACCGGATCCGGGCAGGCACGAATCGCAACAGGCACGAATCCGAATAGGGTGACGACCATGACCAAGTGGGAATACTTCACCGCCCCGATCCTGAGCCATGTGGCCCAGCAGATCCTCAACAACTTCGGTGCTGATGGCTGGGAACTCGTGACGGTGGCCCCGGGGCCGAACCCGAACACCGTGGTCGGCTACTTCAAGCGTCCCCTCGGCGCGGACGCCGCGAAGTGACGGGCCCCGACGCGCGGCCGGCCAGCAGTCGGCTCCACGAGCTGGGACTTGTTCTGCCCGCCGTCGTCGCGCCCCTGGCCGCGTACGTCCCGGCGGCCCGGGTCGGTGGCCAGGTGTTGACCTCGGGGCAGTTGCCGATGATCGAGGGCGAACTGCGCGTCACCGGCAAGGTCGGCGCCGAGGTCGCCCTCGGCGACGCCGTGGCGGCGGCACGGATCTGCGCGCTCAACGCGCTCGCGGCCGCCGCGTCGGTGGCCGGGGGAGTCGACGCGATCCGCAGCATCGACAAGGTGGTCGTCTACGTGGCCAGCGATCCGGCCTTCACCGCGCAGCCGACCGTGGCCAACGGGGCATCCCAACTGTTCCTCGACGTGTTCGGCGAAGCCGGACGCCACGTGCGCAGTGCCGTCGGAGTGCGCGTGCTGCCGCTCGACGCTCCGGTGGAAGTGGAACTGACCGTCTCGGTGTGAGCCGCCAGCCTCATCCGGCGAGCGATTCCGAGGCGGGGAAGTGCCTGCCGACGGCCTCGTCGTAGCGGTGCACCAGGTCGGGCCGGTCGATGATGTCCCCCAGTTCCTCCATGAGACGCCGGTACGGTGCCGGACGGGCCGACTCGCCCATCAGCCCGAGTCGCCAGATGACGCCGGCGGTCGGGCCCAGTCCACCCGCGATGCTGATCTCGCGGCGCCGTAGCTCGGCGCGGACCGCCTCGTCGTCGATCTCGTCGGGCAGACGCAGCGCGAGCACGGTGGGCAGCCGATCCTGAGCCCGTGGGACGTAATGGGTGAACCCGAGCGGCCCGAGGGTGTCGATGATCACCTTCTCCATCGTGACCGACCGCAGGTGACGTGCCTCGAGTCCCTCATCCATGGCCGCGTGCAGCGCGGCGTGGAAGGCGTAGTGGAGGTTGACCGGCACGGTGTGGTGATAGGTGTGGTCGACCCAGTAGGCGTACAGCCCCTCGAAGTCGCAGTACCACAACGGGCAGGGGCTTCGTCTGGCGTAGAACCGCGAGAACGCCCGCTCCGACACGGCGATCGGAGCCAGACCGGGTGGAGCCGAGAGGCACTTCTGCGATCCGGTGTAGGCGTAGTCGACACCCATCCCAGCCATCCCGAACGGACGCATGCCGGCCGTGGCCACGGCGTCGACGCTGAACAGGGCGCCGCTGTCGCGCACCACCTCTGCGATCTCCTCGACCGGGTTGAGCACCCCGGTCGACGTCTCGCCGTGCACCAACGCCACCATCCGGACCCCGCTGAGGTGAGCGGCGACGGCGTCCGGCTGGATGGCCTCACCCAGAGGGGCGGTCACCAGGCGCACGGTGGCGCCGTACCGCGCGGCCATCTCGGCCATCCGCCGTCCGAAGCTGCCATTCGCGCAGACGAGCACGGTGTCGCCCGCCTCGACGAGGTTCGCGAAGCCGGTCTCCATGCCCAGCGAGCCGCTGCCGCCGAGCAGTGCCGTGAACGCCTCCGGCTCGGTGCCGTACATCGTGCGCAGGTCGGCCTGGATCTCGCGGTTCAGCTCGAACACCTCGGGGTCCATGTGCCCGAGCATGCTGCGCATCAGTGCCCGCTGGCCCGCCGGGTGGATCGGGGTCGGGCCGGGCGTCAGCAGTACGTGCTGATCATGAGGATCGGAGAACGAGTGGTGCTGCGCGCGCATGCGCCCACCCTATGAGCGTCCCCCGCCTCGGCGGGCGGCTGCCCATGGATGCTCGGTTACTCTTGCCGGGTGCCGAGGATCCGGAAATCGCCGCGTCCCGACCAGGTCGAGGTGGCGCGGCACCACTACGACCTGCTCAGCCGGGCCTACCCCGACGCCGCATGCGAACTCGACTTCGGGTCGCCCTTCGAACTTCTCCTCGCCACCGTGCTGTCGGCCCAGTCGACCGACCGTCGGGTCAACGGGGTGACGCCCGAGCTGTTCGCCCGGTTCCCGACGCCGGCCGACCTCGCGGTCGCCGACCCGGCCGAGGTGGAACGCATCATCCGGCCCACCGGTTTCTACCGCGCCAAGACCGAGGCGATCGTCGCGCTGGCTCGCGACCTCGTCGATCGCTTCGACGGGGTCGTTCCGAACACGCTCGAGGAGTTGGTGACCCTCCGGGGCGTCGGACGCAAGACCGCCAACGTCGTGCTCGGGGACGCCTTCGCCATCCCGGGAATCACCACCGACACGCACTTCCTGCGGGTCTCGCGTCGGCTGGGCTGGACCGGGGCCACGAAACCCGACGACGTCGAGGCCGAGGTCGGCGCGCTGTTCCCGGAGGAGGACTGGATCCACGTGTCGCACCTGCTGATCTGGCTCGGACGCCGCTGCTGCCACGCGCGGCGTCCGGCCTGCGGAGCCTGCCCCGTGGGGACGGCGTGCCCGGCCCACGGTGAGGGACCGACCGACCCTGAG
>JAJXWF010000100.1:0-4346 GCA_021781735.1 Actinomycetes bacterium | reverse complement strand
TCCGATCTCCGAGGATGATCCGACGTGTCATGGTGGCCGCCGCCGCGGCGGCGCTGGTTCTGAGCGGCTGCAGCGGGAACGCTCCGGCGGCCGCGCCGGCGAGCGTGAGCGGGCAGGCCTCGGCCGGCCCGTCGCTGCTCGACCTGCGCACGGCTGCGGGCATCGGGGCGTGCCCCGCCAGCGACCTCGGCGCGACGGCGACCGGCACCGGCCTGCCCGCGACCCTGTTCGACTGTCTCGGCGGTGATTCGAAGGTCAATCTGGCCGGCCTGCCGAAGGGCGAGCCGATCGTGCTGAACTTCTGGGCACAGTGGTGCGGGCCCTGCCGCCAGGAGGGGCCGATCCTCGGCCAGGTCTACGCGAAGGCCAAGGGCAAGGTCCGGATGCTCGGCGTCATGGAGGTCGACCCCGACCCCGGCTCGGCGATCGCGCTGGCCAAGCATGACGGCATGCTGTACCCGATGATGGTCGACCCCGACGGGAAGGCCCGCACCGCACTCAGGGTCACCGCCCTGCCGCAGACGATCTTCATCGACGCGCACGGGGTGGTCGTCAAGCGCGTGGTCGCCGCCTTCGACTCCCCGCAGCAGCTCGAGGCGACGATCCAGCAGACCTTCGGGGTCACCCTTGGCTGATCCTGCCGGGCGACCCGGATGGGTGGAGGGGCTCGCCGGTCGGCTCGCCGGTTCGCCGGGCACCCCCACCCCCGCGATCGCGGCACGTCCCGGCCGCGGTGTGCGGGCGGCCGCGGTGCTCGCTCTTCTCACCGACACCCCGCGTCCGGACCTCACCTTCATCGAGCGGGCCGCGACGTTGCGCCAGCACGCGGGGCAGATGGCCTTCCCGGGCGGGGGCATCGAGGCCGGGGACGCCGACGAGGTCGCCGCGGCGCTGCGCGAGACGCGGGAGGAGATCGGTCTCGACCCGCACAGGGTCACGGTGCTGGGGCGGCTGCCGACCACGCACGTCGCCGCGAGTGGGTTCGACGTCGTGACGATCGTGGGCGTGTGGTCGGGCCGGGAACCCGTCGGGGCCGTCGACCCGCTCGAGGTGTCGTCGGTGCACCGGTTCGCGATCGACGACCTCGCCTCGCCCGAGCACCGCCGCACGGTCCGCCACCCGAGCGGCTACCGCGGACCGGCGTTCGTCTTCGGTGACGTGCCCGGGGGACCGATCGTCGTGTGGGGGTTCACCGGGCATCTCGTCGACCGGCTGTTGAGCCTCGGCGGCTGGGAACAACCGTGGGACCGCTCGCGGGTCATGGACATCCCCGCACGGTTCCTGCGCCCGGGCCCGGCGCGTCCGTCGCACGGCTGAGCCGTCTGCGAGACTTGGCGCCATGCCCACGCCAGTGCCCCCCATCGAGCGCTCCGACGCTGCTGCCGCGGCCCGTGCCGCACGCCCCGACGGGTGGTGGCGTGAGGCGGTCGTCTACCAGATCTACCCGCGGTCCTTCGCCGACTCCGACGGCGACGGCATCGGCGATCTGCGCGGCATCGTGGGCCGGCTCGACCACCTGCACCGGCTGGGCGTCGACGTCGTCTGGCTGTCGCCGGTGTACCGCTCGCCCCAGGACGACAACGGCTACGACATCTCTGACTACCAGGACATCGACCCGCTGTTCGGGACGCTCGCCGACATGGACGAGCTGATCGCCGGGCTGCACGCACGCGGCATGAAGATCATGATGGACCTCGTCGTCAACCACACCTCCGACGAGCACCCCTGGTTCACGCAGAGCCGGGACGCCCTCAGCCCACGATCCGACTGGTACATCTGGCGTCCGGTGAGGGAAGGATTCGAGCCGGGCGAGCCGGGCGGCGAGCCGACCAACTGGCGCTCGGCGTTCTCGGGGCCGGCCTGGCAGTACGACCAGCAGCGCGGCGAGTATTACCTGCACCTGTTCAGCGTCAAGCAGCCCGACCTCAACTGGGAGAACCCGGAGGTGCGCCGGGCCATCCACGCCATGATGCGCTGGTGGGTCGACCGCGGCGTCGACGGGTTCCGGATGGACGTCATCAACTTCATCTCCAAGCGGTACCCGCTCGCCGACGGTCCGACCGCGCCGGGGCAGGCCCTCTCGTTCGACGGGGCGGCGTTCATCGACGGCCCGCGGATGGATGAGTTTCTCCAGGAGATGCACCGCGCGGTGATGGAGGGGGAGAACCTGATCACCGTGGGTGAGACCCCAGGCGTCACGGTCGAGCTGGCGTCGAACTACTCCAACCCCGACAACCACGAGATCGCCATGGTCTTCCAGTTCGAGCACGTCGGCCTCGACGAGATGCCGGGACGCGGCAAGTGGGCGCTGAAGCCCCTCGACCTGCGCGATCTCAAGCGCAACCTCGCCCGCTGGCAGAACGGCCTCGAGGGGCGCGGCTGGAACTCGCTGTACTGGAACAACCATGACCAGCCGCGGATCGTGTCGCGCTGGGGCGACGATTCGCCCGAGTTCCGGGTGGTCTCGGCGAAGACGCTCGGCACGGTGCTGCACCTGCTCAAGGGCACCCCGTACATCTACCAGGGGGAGGAGTTGGGCATGACGAACGCCCACTTCGCCTCCATCGGGCAGTACCAGGACATCGAGGTGCGCAACCACTACCGTGAGGCGATGTCACTGGGCGCCGACGAGGCCGACCTGCTCAGGAGCTACGCGGTGAAGGGTCGCGACAACGCCCGTACTCCCGTGCAGTGGGACGACAGCGACAACGCCGGGTTCACCACCGGCGTCCCGTGGCTCGCGGTCAACCCGAACCACCGGGAGATCAATGCGGTGCGCGCGCTCGCCGACCCCGACTCGGTGTTCCACCACTACCGTCGGCTCATCGACCTGCGGCACACCCACCCGGTGGTGCGCGACGGCGTCTTCGATCTGCTCGCCCCCGACGACCCGCAGGTGTTCGCCTACACCCGGACCCTCGGTGCCACGACGCTGCTCGTGCTGGCCAATATGTCGAGCATCACCGCGGAGGTCCCGGCCGAACTCCCCGACACGACCGGTGAGGTGCTGCTGGCCACCCATGGTCGGGCGCTCGGCTCCACGCTGGCCCCCTGGGAATCGCGGGTGATCCGGCTCGGCTGAGCGCCGGACGCCGGCGAGTGCGGCGGACGGCAAGGCTCAGCGCGGGGAGAGATCCTTGGCCTGCCTCTTCGCCGCCGCCAGCCCGGTCCGGGCCAACTGGTTGGCGGTGACGGCGTCCTTGCCCCGCTGCAGCGAGGCCTTGATCGTGGCGACGCTCGCCTTGGCCTCGTCGATCGTCTGTCGCGGCGGCCCCACCTTCTTCAGGGCGCCCTTGCCGACCACCGCGGCGACGGCGGCGATGATCAGCAGCAGGACGGCCATGCAGACGAAACCGACAGCCAGGCTCGCCACGGCGCTCCAAGCGAGCGCGTCGAAGAAGATCAGGGAGAACCCGAAGCCGCCGGCGAGGAACAGCAGCGAGGCCGCGTTGAGCGCGAGATAGCCGGCCGCACCGAACGCGCCGCCGCCGATCCCGGCGTTCTTCGCGATCGGCTTCATCTCGGCCTGCCCGAGGGCGACGAGGTCCTTGCCCATGCGCTGCCCGTCGTCCTTGATGTTGGTGATCACATCGGCGATGTTCACGCGTTCGCTCATGGTGCCCTCCAGTCGGGGTTCATTCAGCAGACCACATTAGCCTGTCACGGCCGGGTCCGGGCCGGCGCGGGCACCAGGGGTCAGGCTCTCGCGTGCACGCGTCCCCGGAGTGATGCTGCGGTCCCGCCGAGCACGGCGGAGACCAGCGACGCGAGGAGCACCGCCGCCTTGGCCTCCCCGGCGAGCGTGTCGTCGGTGGCGAAGGCCAGGTCGCACATGAGCAGGGCCACTGTGAAGCCGATGCCCGCCAGCTGGGAGGCCGCCACGACATCGGGTCGGCCGATACCGGTGGCGAACCCGGCCCGGGTGAAGCGCGTGGTGAGGAGCCCGGCGACCGTGATCCCGACGATGTTCCCGACCACCAGGCCGAGCAGGATGCCGAGCGGGACGGCAGTGGTGAACACGGCGGCGAGTGTCGGACCGTTGACTGGCACGCCGGCGCTGACGAGGGCGAACAGCGGGACGGCCACCACCGCTGACCACGGTTCGAGCCGGTGCTGCCACGTATTGAGCGGATCGTGGTCATCGAGCCGGTCGCTGGGCATGCTGAGACCCACCAGGACGCCGGCGCTGGCGGCGTGCACTCCGGACTGCAGCATGAACCACCAGGCGCCCAGCCCCAGGATGACGACGATCCAGACGTGGTTGATGCGGGCGCTGCTGGAGCACGAACAGCGCGGCGGCACAGGCGAGGGACGCGGCCAGCCGGTCCTACGCGATGCTGCCCGTG